>NZ_JBMKHT010000068.1:0-15766 GCF_049238165.1 Enterobacter cloacae complex sp. IR5422
GATAAAATCAAGGCGTTGCATAGGTCGGGTCTCAGTCCAGGGCATAGCGAGTCTCCTCTTCTATGCCAGTTATAACTGTTACCCATGTATCCGGTCTAAAGTGTTACCCATGTTTCCGGTTCATACCGCAGCGCCACCCGGCAAAAAATAGCCTCAGTGCCCGCCATCCACGGGATAATCCCGATTAATCCACGCGTGGTCCTCTTCCCAGGTGAACATCCATTTGCGCACCGGCCCGGCCATCACGTTGAGATAATAGCTGTCATACCCGGCCATCGTCGCCACCGGGTGGTAGCCCTTCGGCACCATGACCACGTCACGGTTGTAGACCGCCATGCACTCATCCAGCGCTCTGTCGTCGGTGTAAACCCGCTGCATGCAGAACCCCTGCTCCGGGTTGAGGCGATGGTAGTAGGTCTCCTCCAGGTAAGTCTCCCGGGGCGGGTTATCCGTGTCGTGCTTGTGGCTCGGGTACGAGCTGGTGCAGCCCTCGTTGGTCCAGACCTCCACCACCAGCAGGCTGTCGGCGGGCTTATCTTCCGGCAGAATGTTGTGCACGTAGCGCTGGTTGTGGCCCTTGCCGCGCGCCTCAGCGTCGATATCCTGCGGCGCAATCAGCCGCGTCGGATACGTGCCCTTGCCGGGGGCGGCGCAGACCGCCAGCTCGAGCCTCGTCAGCGCCTTCACCTGCACCGTCTCCTGCGGGGTAACGTACACCGCCCACGGCTTGATGCGCTCGAACGGGCTCATCCGCTCGCCGATGTCGTTAAACTGCGCGGAAGGCGTGCTGATGGAGGCGCGTCCTGCTACCAGCACCAGGCAGCGCTCTTCGCGGACGGCGGGCAGCGTCAGCGTCTGCCCCTCCTGTAGCTCATACGCCTCAAAGCCGACGTATCCCCACCCTGCGCTTTCCGGCGTGACGGACTGGGTGCGTCCCTCCGCGTTCGGCTGTTGCCAGCGTGATAACAGACGTGACATGTCACCTCCTCAAATCAGTCCGGCGTCGCGCGCCAGACGGCTCAGGTTGTTATACCCCAGACGGGCGTAGGTCAGCGGATGGGCAATGGCCGGATCCTGCTCCGCCTCCACCACCAGCCAGCCGTGATAGTTCTGCGCCTTCAGCAGCCGCATGATCGGCGGGTAATCGACGCAGCCGTCGCCCGGCACGGTAAACACGCCGCTCAGTACCGCATCAAGGAAGCTGGTTTTACGGTTTTTCACGTCCGCCAGCACGTCGGCACGCACGTCTTTGCAGTGAACGTGGTTGATACGCGACGCCCAGCGCTGCGCCACCGCCAGCGGATCGGCCCCGGCAAAAGTCAGGTGACCGGTGTCCAGCAGCAGTCCAACCTCTTCGCCGGTGTGGGTCATCAGGTTGTCCACGTCGTCAGCGGACTCAATCACCGTCCCCATATGGTGGTGATAGGCAATCTGCACCCCCTGCTGCTGGGTGTAGCGGGCAAATTCCGTGAGCTTCTCGCCATACTCCTTCCAGCGTGCCTGCGGGAAACGCGGACGCAGATGCACCGGCGTCTGCTGCTCGCCGTGAATGCAGCCGCTCACTTCCGCAAACACCAGCACCTTCGCCCCCAGCTCGCGCAGCAGCGTCAGGTGGGACTGCACGGCGGCGATCTCCTCCTCCACGCTGCGCTCCAGCAGTCGGCCGGAGTACCAGCCGGAGACCAGCTGCAGGTCATGGCGCTGCAGGATGGGGCCAAGCAGCCGCGCTTCGCGTGGGAATTTATTGCCCAGTTCGAACCCTGCAAAACCGGCCTCTTTCCCTTCGCTCAGGCAGGTCTCCAGCGGCGTCTCCGCGCCGAGAGAAGGCAGATCGTCGTTCGTCCACGTCAGCGGGTTAATGCCCAGTTGTACACTCATTGTCGTCTCCATTATGCGTGTCCGCGCTCGCGCCACCAGGCGATAAGCTGCAGGTAGTTGTCCCGGATGCGCGCCACCAGCTGCGCATCGTCAATATCGTGCTTCAGCCACGCGCGGGAGGCATCGCCGAACAGCGTGCGCCCTACGGCGAAGCCTTTTACTACCGTCTGCCCCGCTGCGGCCCTGAAGTCGGCGCGCAGCTGTTCTGCAGGGGCATCCAGGCCGAGGATCACCACCCCGCGGCAGTGCGGGTCACGGCGTTCGATAATCTCGCTCAGTGCCGTCCAGCCCTCGGCGGAAAGCGGCGGCAGCTTCCACCAGTCCGGGTAAATGCCGAGGTTGTAGAAGCGGGAGATGGCGCGCAGGTAGAGCTCGTCGCTGCGCGGCATGGTCGCAGGCAGGATCACCTCCAGCAGCAGCTCGTGCCCGGACTGACAGCAGGCGTGGTACACCTCAGCGATTTTCTGCTCCTGCTCCAGGCGCAGGCCGTGAGCGTCTTCCGGATGGAAAAAGACCAGGCACTTCACCACGTGTTCCTGCGGCCAGCTGATGAGCTGGGTGCCGATGTTGCCATGCTCCATCTCCAGCGGACGCGAGCCCGGCAGCTCAATGGGGCGACCAATCCACCACCCCTCGCCGGTAATGGCGTTGAGCGCGTCCTGACCAAAGGTGCCGTCGCACAGCAGGCCCGCTTTGCCTGCCAGCCCGGCGCGGCTCGCCGCCTCGCGGCTGGCCTGCAGGATCAGCTGCTTGAGCGCCGGAATACGTTTGAGCGACGCCCCGCACTGCAGCGCCATATCCTCAAGCTGGCTGCGATGATCGAAGGCCATCACGCACAGCTCCGACCATTCGCGGCGACGGGTAGTGACCCGGTGCAGATGGTTCAGACGCGGGTCGAGATCCGGGCGCGGCACATCCGCAGCGCGGGAGAGATAGTCATCCAGCTCGATTTTGCTCGGCATCGCCGGGGCGCAGCCGTGGCGCGAGACCACCAGCGCGCCGCAGGCGTTGGCATAGCGACACGCCTGCTCCCAGCCCTCGTCGTTCAGGTAGCCGCGCAGCAGGCCGGACATAAACGCATCCCCCGCGCCGAGGACGTTCAGCACCTCCACGCGCACGCCGGTCACCGTCAGGCCGTCGTCCAGCCGGGGCGGAATGGCGTCGGTATAAACCGAGCAGCCGAGCGCACCGCGCTTGCAGACCAGCGTGGCCTGACTCACCGCACGCACCTGCCCCAGTGCCTGCAGGGTCTCCGTGCTGCCGCCCGCAATGTGAAACTCCTCCTCGGTGCCGACAATGACGTCGAAGAGGTGCAGCACCTCCTGCAGCTCGCGGGTGACCTTATCCGCGACGATAAAACGCGTTTCACCGTCGCCTAAGGAGGTCAGCCCCCACAGCACCGGACGGTAGTCGATGTCCAGCACCGTGCGCACGCCGTGACGGCGGGCATAGCCCAGCGCCGTCAGCACCGCCTCGCGGGTCTGAGGATGAGAAAGGTGAGTCCCGGTGATGGCAAGACACCGTGCGGAGGCAATATAGCTTTCGTCCACATCGCTGGCCGTAATGGCCATATCCGCGCAGTTATCGCGATAAAAAATCAGAGGAAAGGTGTCCCGGTCTTTAATGCCGAGTAGCACCAGCGCCGTGAGGCGGTCTTTATCGGTAATCAGATGGCTGGTATCGCAGCCCACCTGGCTGAGCTCTTCGCGCAGGAAGCGGCCCATATGCTCGTCGCCGACGCGCGCCAGCATCGACGAGCGCAGCCCCTGGCGCGCGGTGCCGTACGCCACGTTGCCGGACGAGCCGCCGAGGTATTTGGCGAAGCTCGACACATCCTCCAGACGGGCACCAATCTGCTGACTGTAGAGGTCTACCGCCACGCGGCCCATGCATATCACATCAAACTGCTTTTCCACGTTGATACCTCATCAGACAATGTCATTCACGTTCAGCCAGCGGCCTTCCCGGTGCGAGAGCGCGATCGCGTCCAGCACGCGCGACACCTTCCAGCCCTCTTCGAAGTCCGGCCACATCGGCACGTCGGCGGCAATCCCGTCCACCAGGTCGCGCACCTCCACCGTTTTTTGATCGTTAAAGCCAATTCCGTGGCCTGCGCCCATGCAGAACGCGGCGTAGTCCGGGTGTGACGGGCCGACGAGCAGGGTGCGAAACCCCTGACGGTTTACCGGATCGTCATGCAGATAGAGCTTCAGCTCCGCCATGCGCTCCTGGGTGAAGCTGATGGCGCCTTTGGTCCCGGTGATGACGTACGACAGCCCCATCTTGCGGCCGCAGGCGACGCGGGAGGTTTCAATCACGCCCTGCGCCCCGCCCGCGAAGCGCACCATCGCGTGGGCCTGGTCCTCGTTTTCGACGGCAATCATGTCTGACGACCCGGCCTTCGCCGGACGTGCCTGGACAACAATCTTCAGGTCACCGCAGACCTGCTCGATCTCCCCGACCAGGTACTGGGCCATGTTGACGATATGCGCCGCCAGGTCACCCAGCGCCCCCAGCCCGGCGGTCTCTTTGAAGCAGTGCCAGTGAATGGGCGAGAGCGGGTCGGCCATATAGTCTTCGTTGTGGGTGCCGTAGAAGTGGATCACTTCGCCAATCTCGCCGCGGGCAATAATCTCCTTCGCCAGCTGCGCCGTCGGGTTCTTCATGTAGTTGAACCCCACCAGCGTTTTCACCCCGGCCCGCTTCGCGGCGTCGACCATTTCCCGTGCGTCGTGGGCGTTCAGCGCCAGCGGCTTCTCCGAGTAGACGTGCTTACCGTGGCGGATCGCCTCCAGCGCCATCTCTTTGTGCAGGTGGTTGGGTGAGCAAATATCCACCACGTCAATCGCCGGGTCGGCCACCAGCGCCCGCCAGTCGCCGGTGGAGCGGTTGAAGCCAAACGCCTGCGCGCGCGCTGCCGCCAGCTCCGGCGTGACTTCCGCTACCATCTCGCGCACCAGCCTGCCGCGCAGGTTGAACACCGTCGGGGCCTGGGCATAGGCGATAGCGTGCGCCTTGCCGATATACCCGGTGCCAATCAATCCAATACGAACCTCTTTCATCACTATCCTCACAGTGCGCCGCGACGGCTCTTGGCGTAGGTATCAAACGCCACCGCCAGAACGATAATTAACCCGGTGATAATCTGCTGGTAGTAGGCCGAGACGTTCATCAGCACCAGGCCGTTAATCAGAATCCCCATGATGATGGAGCCGATAATGGTGCCGCCGATGCGCCCGTAGCCGCCCATCAGCGAGGTGCCACCAATCACCACCGAGGCGATGACGCGCAGCTCAAAGGAGATCCCGGCCACCGCCTCGGCGCTCCCCAGACGCGCGCTCAGAATGAAGCCCGCCAGCCCCGCCAGGCAGCCAATCAGCACGTAGACGCTGACCAGCACGCGCTTGACGTTGACCCCCGCCAGGCGCGCCGCCTCCGGGTTACCGCCGATGGCGTAGACGAAGCGGCCCCAGCGGGTTTTATGCAGCGCCAGATAGCCGCCGAGGGCGACGATGGCGAAGATCCAGATCGGAATGGAGATGCCGAGCAGCTCCCCGCGCCCCCACCAGCGGTAGCCCTGATCGAACCCGGCGATCGGCGCGCCGTCGTTGATCACCAGCGTCAGGCCGCGCCAGATGGTCATCCCGCCGAGGGTCACGATGAACGGCGGCAGGCGCAGGCGGGTCACGCCCAGACCGTGCAGGAAGCCAATCGCCGTCCCCATCGCCAGACAAATTCCCAGCCCAATCAGCCAGCTCATGCCGCCCCAGGCGTTCGGGTCGACGGTGGTGAAGTTGTCGCCCTTAATCACGTACGCCGCGGTCATGGCGCACACCGCCAGAATGGAGCCCACGGAGAGGTCAATCCCGGCGGTCAGGATGACGAAGGTCATCCCCACGGCCATGATCCCGTAGATGGAGACTTCGGTCAGGATGTTGAAAATATTGCGTTCAGAGAAAAAGTTGCTGTTCTGCGACTGGAAGAAGATCAGCAGCAGGATCATGAAAATCAGCACCCCGAAGCGCTCGAAGAAGGCGATGGGATCGATGCGTCCGGCGCGTTTAACCGGGGCCTGCGTTTTAGAAATCATCTGCGTCATGAGAAACTCCGTTATGCCGCGTTCAGGGCGTTGTGGTTGATGGCCATCATCGTCATCAGCCGTTCTTCGTTAGCGTCGTCACCGTGGATCTCGCCGGTCACTCGCCCTTCGCTCAGGGTGATGATCCGGTCTGACACCGCCATCACTTCAGGCAGATCGGAGGAGATCACGATCACCGCCACGCCCTTTTTCGCCATGTCAAACAGCACCTGGTGCACTTCCGATTTGGTCCCCACGTCGATGCCGCGCGTCGGCTCATCGACGATCAGCACCCGCGGGTTGAGCGCCATGCAGCGCGCGAGGATCACTTTTTGCTGGTTACCTCCGGAGAGCTTGCGCACCTCCTGCGCGCTGTTGACCATTTTGATCTGCAGCGCCTTGCGGTAGGACTCGATCAGGTCGTCCTCTTTGCGGGTGTTCACGAACCAGCGCCACTGCAGCAGCGAGGAGAGGCAGGAGAGCGACAGGTTGTCGCGAATCGACAGCCCCAGCACCGCCCCCTCTTTTTTGCGGTCTTCCGGCACCAGCGCCACGCCCTGGTCAAGGGCATACAGCGGGTCGCGCGGCTGGTAGGGCACGCCGTCCAGCTCAAAGCTGCCCGAGGTAAACGCGTCTGCGCCAAAGAGGCAGCGGGCCACCTCGGTGCGTCCCGCGCCCACCAGTCCGGCAATGCCTAAGACCTCCCCGGCGTGAACGTGGAAGCTGATGTCGTGCAGGGCGATGCCGTGCGGATCCAGCGGCGGCTTTTCGCGGCTCAGCCCCTTCACCGCCAGGCGGATGGGTTTGTCCTCATGATGGGTTTCGCTGGCGGGACGACGGTTAAAGGCCACGTCGCGCCCGACCATCAGGCGGATCAGCTGTTCGACGTTGGTCTCCGCCACCGCGCCGGTGCCGGTGAAACGGCCGTCCTGGAAAACGGTGAAGCGGTCGCAGAGCTGGAAAACTTCGTGCAGGCGGTGGGTGACATAGATAATGCTCACGCCACGGTTTTTAAGCTCACGCACTACGCGGTGCAGGCTTTCCACCTCGCTGTCGCTCAGCGCGGCGGAGGGTTCGTCCATAATGATTAGCCGGGCGTTGAGGGTCAGCGCCCGGGCGATCTCCACCATCTGCTGCTGGGCCACGCTCAGGCGGGCGACCGGGGTGGTCGGCGCAACGTTCAGCTGCAGATAGTCGAGAATGACCTGCGCCTCCTGATTGACCGCCTTTTCGTCGACGATCAGGTTACGTTTACGCGGTTCGCGGCCGAGAAACATGTTTTCCGCGACGGTCATGTTGGGCAGCAGGTTGAATTCCTGATAGATGGTGATAATGCCCTTGTTCTGCCGTTCCACCGGGGAGTCGTCCACCGGCAGCGTTTCGCCGTTGAACCAGATCTCCCCGCGGGTTTGCGGCTGCGCCCCCGCGAGCGCCTTCAGCAGCGTGGATTTACCCGCCCCGTTTTCCCCCAGCAGGGCGTGGATCTCGCCCGCGCCGACGGTCAGCTGGGCGCTGCTTAACGCCCAGACGCCGGAAAAGCTTTTTGCCAGGTCGGTCACTTTCAGTAAGGGTTGCGACATCGGTCTGCTCCTCCTTTAGAGTGAGCCGCCGCGCCAGCGGCGGCTGCGGATAAATCAGTTACCGGCCTCACCGATACGCTCAGCCTGCTGCAGGTTCTCTTTGGTGATCAGCGTCGGCGGGTAGTCGGCCCCGGTGATGGCTTTTTTCTCGCGCACGTTGGCCACCAGCTGGCTCATCGCCGTCTGCACCGCAAAGCCCGGACGCTGATCGGCGGTTACCGCCAGCCAGCCGTCGCGCACGCGGGCCAGCGCTTCCGGCACCGCATCAAAGCCGGTCACGAGGATTTCACCCGGTTTCACGCCCTGGCTCTGCAGGGCTTCAATCGCCCCCAGCGCCATGTCGTCGTTGGCGGAGAGGATCACCTGCGGGCGTTTCGGTAGCGAAGGCAGCACGCTTTCCACGATGCGCATCCCTTCAGAACGCATCCAGTTGCCCGTCTGATCGGCGACGATCTTGTACTTATCCCCGCCCGCCTTCAGGCTGTCGCGGATCCCTTTAGTGCGTTCGATGTTAGAGGAGGAGCCCGGCTGGCCGGTCAGCAGAATGATCTCCGCCCCGTCGGGAAATTTGGTTTTCACAAAATCGCCAATCGCCTGACCGCCCTTGTAGTTGTTGGCACCAAAGTGCGGCACCTTCTTCTGGCTGTCGACGGAGCGGTCAAGGGTGACCACCGGCAGCTTCGCATCCTGAATTTCATCCACCGCGCTGGAGACCGCGTTCACGTCGTTCGGGGAGACGATAAAGCCCTGCGCGCCGCGGGTGATGGCGTTTTCCAGGTCAGCCACCTGCTTCGGTGAACTGCCCTGCCCGTCCAGTACCTGAAGCTTCACGCCCATCTCTTTTGCGGCTTTTACCGCCGTGCGCTGCATGTGAACTTCAAACGGCATGGCCAGGTTTGGCGTACTGAACACAATTTGCTCGTTTTCGGCGAGGGCGGCCCCGGACGTCATGGCGATGAGGGCGGCTACGATCAGTTTTTTCATTATTATGTCTCTCTGTGTAGGGTGGTTGTGTTTAGAGGACGATCTCGCGCTGGCTGCGCAGTGACTCCAGCGCTTTATCCGCGAGGTACAGCGCACGTTCACCATCATCGCCGCTGCAGTCAGGCACCGCTTCGCCGCGCAGGACCGCAACAAAGTGTTCCCATTCCGCGGCGTAAGCGGATTTGTAGCGCTGCAGGAAGAAGTGTTCCGGCAGCGCGCTGGTGCAGCCCTGTTTGCCGTAGTGCTGCACCTGGTTTTCAAGAATGTTGCCCGCGCACAGCAGCCCTTCGGAGCCGTGCAGTTCCAGGCGCTGGTCGTAGCCGTAAGATGAACGGCGGCTGTTAACGATGGTCGCCATCGCGCCGGAGGCATATTTCAGAACGATAAACGCGGTATCGATGTCCCCCGCCTCGCCAATCGCCGGATCGACCAGGTTGCTGCCCTGGGCATACACCGACACCGGCTCTTCGCCCATGATGAAGCGCGCCATGTCAAAGTCATGAATGGTCATATCGCGGAACATGCCGCCGGAAACGCGTACGTACTCCGCAGGCGGCGGAGACGGGTCGCGGGAAACGATCAGCAGCGATTCCGGTTTGCCGATGCGCCCGGCCTGGGCATCGGTTTTCACGCGGCGGAACTGCGGGTCAAAGCGGCGGTTAAAGCCGATGAAAAGCGGCACGTCGTACTCTTTAACCACTTTCAGGCAGTCGCGCACGCGGGCGAGGTCGAGGTGGACCGGCTTTTCACAGAAGATGGCCTTGCCGTGGCGGGCGGCCATTTCAATCAGGTCCGCGTGGGTATCGGTGGCGGAGGCGATCAGCACGGCGTGAACGTTAGGGTCGGTCATCGCTTCATCCAGGCTCTGCTGGCGAGCCTGATACTGCGTGGCGAGACGGGTGGCAAATTCCTGATTCGGGTCAACCACGGACCAGAGCGTGGTCGCGCCGTGGCTGGCGATGTTAGCTGCATGTACCTGGCCAATTCGGCCAGCGCCCAGTAAAGCAATGTTAAACATAACGGCTCCCGGTGTTGGTGAATGCTGTGAACTAACGACCCTATAAATAAAACATTTATTTCATTTTTATAAATAGTGAAAATTATGTTTTTGAGTGCGGGTTAACACTTTTGAGATGAATGAGATAAATTTTGTGATCAATCTCACAACATGGAAGAAGGTGCTGCCAGCCCCTCACCCCGGCCCTCTCCCCAAAGGGGCGAGGGGGAAAAGAGCGCACCGAAACATTCCCTCTCCCCATTGGGGAGAGGGTTAGGGTGAGGGGAAAATGAAATGAAAATTTCGTTACTTCGGGAAAACTCAATACTGACGGGCTTTTTTCACCTGCGACTGTGTTTGCTCCGCGGCCTCACGCACGGCAGACGACTTCGCCACCTGCGCATCGCCGGTTCGCCACCAGGAGGCGTAGTCGTGGGTCATGGTCTTCGGCAGCACCTTGATGTCCAGCAGCGTCGGGCCAGGATGGACGCGGGCCGCCTCCAGCGCCGCCAGCAGGCTTTGCTCATCGTTTACCCGCCACGCGCGGCAGCCGTAGCTTTCCGCATTTTGCGCAAAATCGACCTTCACCAGCGGCCCGTCAAGCCGTCCGGTTTCCGGGTTGCGATGGCGGTTTTCCGTGCCAAAGCTGCCCATGCCGTGCCCCATCTGCAGGTTGTTAATGCAGCCGAAGCTGGCGTTATCAAACAGCAGAACGGTGACCTTAATGCCCTCCTGAACGGCGGTTTGCAGCTCGGAGTGGAGCATCATGTAGGAGCCATCCCCCACCATGGCGTATACCGGCTGCTCGGGTCGGGCGAGCTTCGCGCCGATGGCTGCCGCAATCTCGTAGCCCATGCAGGAGTAGCCGTACTCCAGGTGATAGCTGTCCGGCGTTTTGACCTGCCAGAGGCGCTGTAAATCCCCCGGCAGCGAACCGGCCGCCCCCACCACGATGGCGTTATCTTCCACATGCTGGTTGATCAGCCCCAGCACCCGCGTCTGGGTCAGGCGGGTATTGAGCGCCTCGCCGTATTCCGCCAGCTGCGCGTCCAGGTGCCCCGCCACTTCGGGCGCGTCGTCAGGACGCCACTGGCGATCCCACAGGCGACGGCACTCGTCGCGCCAGGCGGATTTCGCCTCAGCGATCGCCTCTCCCCAGCCGCTGCGGTAATCACCAAGCGCGTGGGTCAATGCCTCGAGCCCGGTTTGAGCGTCGGCAATCAGCGCCGTGGCGTCCAGCTTCAGGGCGTCAAACTCGGCCACGTTCAGCAGCAGGAATTCCACGTCCGGATGGGAAAAGAGCGCCTTGGAGCCGGTGGTAAAGTCGGTCAGGCGCGTGCCGATGCCGATCACCAGGTCAGCCTGCGGCGCGAGCTGGTTGGCCGCCATCCCGCCCGTCACCCCTACGCCACCGAGGTTAAGTGGGTGGTCACTTACCAGCGCCCCCTTTCCGGCCTGGGTTTCGGCAAACGGCAGCTGCAGCGTCTCGACAAATTCGCGAAACGCCTCATGCGCGCCGGAATAGCGTACGCCGCCGCCGCACACCACCAGCGGGCGATGCTTGCGGGCGATCAGCGCCCGCGCCTGCGCCAGACGCTGCGGATCGGGGGGACGACGCTCGATGTGGTGCACGCGACGCGCGAAGAAGCTCAGCGGGTAATCCCACGCTTCCCCCTGCACGTCCTGCGGGAGGCAAATCGTCACCGCACCGGTATCTGCCGGGTCAGTAAGCGTTCGCATCGCGCTGAGCATCGCGCTCATGAGTTGCTCCGGGCGGTTAATGCGGTCCCAGTAGCGGGAGACCGGACGGAAGCAGTCGTTGGTGCTAATGCTGAGATCGTGATACTGCTCGATCTGCTGCAGCACCGGGTCCGGCTGGCGGCTGGCGTAGATATCGCCCGGAAGCAGCAGCAGCGGGATGCGGTTCGCCGTAGCGGTTGCCGCGGCCGTGACCATATTGGCGGCGCCCGGCCCGACGGAGGAGGTGACGGCAAAGATGCGCTGACGGCGGTGCTGTTTGGCAAATCCCGTCGCCATATGGGCGATGCCCTGCTCGTTGCAGCCCTGCATCACCTGCAGATGGCCCGGATCTTGTTCCAGCGCCTGGCCGATACCCAGCACGTTGCCGTGCCCAAAGATCGTCGCCACACCCTCCACGAAGGGCGTTTCGTTGCCGTCAACGCTGACGTACTGTTGATTCAGGAACCGGACCAGCGCCTGGGCCATGGTCATACGTTCGGTTTGCATAAAATCTCCTGTCAGCCCAGCGTCGGCATGGAGAACGCAGCGCCTGTCTCCTGCTGCATTTCCGGCCAGCGCGCGGTGATGGTTTTCATTCGGGTGTAGAAACGCACGCCGTCGTTGCCGTGGACGTTGAGCGCCCCGAAGATGGAGCGCTTCCAGCCGCCGAAGCTGTGGAATGCCATCGGCACCGGGATTGGCACGTTGACCCCCACCATGCCCGCCTGCACCTCTTCGCAGAAGCGGCGCGCGCAGCCGCCGTCGCGGGTGAAGATTGCCGAGCCATTACCATATTCATGGCGGTTAATCAGGTCCACCGCGCTGGCGTAATCTGCTACGCGCACCACAGAAAGCACCGGACCAAAAATCTCTTCTTTATAGATGGTCATCTCCGGGGTGACGTTATCGAACAGCGTCGGCCCGACGAAATAGCCCTGCTCGTGGCCCTTCACGCTGAAGCCGCGACCGTCCACGCGAAGCGTCGCCCCCTGCGCTTCTCCGCTGTCGATGTAGCCCAGCACCTTGCTGCGGTGCGCGGAGGAGATGAGCGGCCCCATTTCGTTTTCCGGCGACTGGTCCAGGCCCGGCCCGACGCGCAGCGCGGCAATCTGTTTTTCCAGCCGGGCGCAGAGGTCATCGGCGGTGTTATCCCCTACCGCCAGCACCACGGAGAGCGCCATGCAGCGCTCGCCCGCCGCGCCGTAGGCCGCGCCCATGATGGCGTTGGTCGCCATCTCCATGTCGGCATCCGGCATTAAAATGCAGTGGTTTTTCGCGCCGCCCAGCGCCTGACAGCGTTTCCCGTGGGCGGAGGCGGTCTGGTAAATGTATTCGGCAATCGGCGTGGAGCCGACAAAGCTCACCGCCTGCACGCGCGGGTCGGTCAGGAGCACGTCAACGGACTCTTTATCGCCCTGCACCACGTTGAAGACGCCGTCCGGCAGGCCGGCCTCTTTCAGCAGCTGCGCCAGCGCGAGCGCCAGAGAAGGGTCTTTTTCCGACGGTTTCAGCACGAAGGTATTCCCGGTCGCCAGCGCAATCGGGAACATCCACATCGGCACCATCGCCGGGAAGTTAAACGGCGTGATCCCGGCGCAGACGCCGAGCGGCTGCATCAGCGAGTGGCTGTCGACGCCGGTCCCGACGTTCGCCGAGTGTTCGCCCTTTTGCAGATGCGGAATACCGCAGGCAAACTCCACCACTTCCAGGCCGCGGGTCAGCTCGCCCACCGCGTCGGAGAAGACCTTGCCGTGCTCTTCGCTGATAAGACGGGCCAGACGTTCCATATTCTCTTCCAGCAGCGCCTTGAAGCGGAACATGACGCGCGCGCGCTTAAGCGGAGCATGACGCGCCCACGCCGGAAACGCCTGCTGCGCGGCGGCGATCGCCTGCTCCGTTTCCTGTGCCGTACTCATCACCACCTGGCGGATCTGCTCGCCGGTGGCCGGGTTGAAGATCGCCTGAACGCGCTGGCCTGAACCGGTGACACATTCGCCGTGAATAAAATTCGCTACCGTCTCCATCCTTAACCTCTCGCTGTTGATACGTGACTTGACCTGAACACTGTGTACTGAACACTATATATGAAACAAATATTCCATTTTAAGTTGAAATAAAATAAATGATGATTATTGTGATCAAGGATGGATTTTTATGTTAACAGCCAGCACCACTGACGCCGCGTGCGCTATTAAGGGTTCTCGGGCGAGGAAATGACTGAATCTTCTGTTTCATTTTTGCTGCCAGATGGATGGCCGACATTTAAAAGACGCGGTTTTGCGTTTAGAATCATATGACTGTATTTGGGGGATAACATGACGACAGCAACCAGCCTGAACGAACTGCAGCAGCAAATCCGCGATCGCTACGATAGCCTGAGCAAGAGGCTGCAGCAGGTCTCCCGCTACGTGCTGGACAATACCAACAGCGTGGCGTTTGATACGGTTGCCGTCATTGCCGAGCGCGCCGACGTGCCGCCCTCGACGCTGATCCGCTTTGCCAACGCCTTTGACTTCACCGGCTTCAACGAAATGAAACAGCTGTTTCGCATGAACCTGGTGGAGGAGACCGCCAGCTACAGCGACCGCGCCCGGCTGTTCCGCGAGATGGAGAGCGAGGCCGTGCCGGAAACGCCGCTCGATATCCTGCAGGAGTTTGCCCGTTCAAACGCCCAGGCGCTACAGCAGCTGGCCGCCCGCGCCGAGCCGGAGATGCTGGAGCGCGCGGTACAGCTGCTGGCCGACGCCGACACCATCTACATCGCCGGACTGCGCCGCTCCTTTAGCGTCGCTGCCTATCTCACCTATGCCCTGAGCCACCTCGAGTGCCGCCCTATCCTGCTCGACGGCATGGGCGGGATGCTGCGCGAGCAGATCAGCCGCATTAAGGCGCGCGACATCGTGGTGTCGATCAGCTTCTCGCCGTACGCGGAAGAGACGGTGATGGTCAGCGAAACCGCCGCCAGCGTCGGCGCGCGGCAGATTGTGATTACGGACAGCCAGATCAGCCCGCTGGCGACGTTCAGCGATCTCTGCTTTGTGGTGAAAGAGGCGCAGGTGGATGCGTTTCGGTCTCAGTCGGCGACGCTGTGCCTGGTGCAGTCGCTGGTGGTGGCGCTGGCGTATCGGTTGGGGAGCGGGGAGAAATAGCCCCAGTGCAGTTTGGTGGGCCGGGTAAGGCATAGCCGATACCCGACCGCCTGAAAGCATCAGCCAGACATTAACTACTCCTTATCTCGGGGCAATCAGAATAACTGACGGAAGAGAGGGAATTCAGACGTTGTCCCGTAATCTGTAACACCCGCAATAAAAGCATAATGCCGCGGCGGGTATCAGGATCGTTAAGCATGGTGAACACCTGCCGAAGCGAGACATCCCCTTCCCGGTTTATTTGCTCTCCCCACGCCATGCGTAGCGCGGTTCCCCCTTCCCAGCCGACGGTCACGACATCGTCAAAAACGCCAGCCAGTTTTTCGACCATCGCGCTATCGGCCATTTCCAGCAGGTCTGCGACGACGGCGAGCAGATCAACCAGATTATTCAGGCGATTGCCCGCCATAAGCGGGGCAAGGCTTTTTAGTATCTGTTCCTGGTCACTCATCAGAACATCCCCCTCACGACGCCCCAATACAGTCCACGGTTAAAACCGTTTCGCAGCATGCCGCCGAGTTTTGTCGCAGGCGTGGGGGTCACGTCATTGCGATAGTCATATACCAACGGCATGCCGGCCCAGAGCCCCATCTGCGCGACGGCCTGAACCCGTCCATCATAATGGTTACCGCTTCCGGGCGGTCTGCCGTACAGCTCCGCCACAATGTTATCCGCGATGATGGGCGCCTGGTTGTGGCACGAGCCCCCGGCTTTACTGATCGGCAGGTCAACGGTATCGCCGATCACATACACCCCTTCTAACCCGTAGACGCCCAGCGTCTGGTGATCCGTCGGCAGCCAGCCTTCACCGTTCTGAACCTCGCTAAGCCCGGTATCACGCACCGCGTCGACTGCCCGGATGGGCGGCGTTGCCATCAGGATGTCGAAATTCTGTGAATCGCCCTCGGCGGAATAGGCAATTTTGCTGTCAGGATCGACATGGCTTAAGGTAAAACCACGCTGATGCTGTATTCCTTTGGCGGCAAACATATCGCCAAGCGCCTCCCCCACCGGACGTTGCAGGAACAGGCAGTTTCGCAGCAGCTGCGCGACGGTCGGATAGGTATAAACAATCTCAACCTGATTACGTACGCCACGCTGACGCAAATAGTCATCAACCATCAGCGTGGTTTCAATGGGGGCGATGCCGCACTGGTGGGGCACATTCGGCGTTTCCGGGAAAGAGACGGTAATAAATATTCGCCCCTTTTTAATGGTGGAGAGCTTATGCGCTAAGGAAGTTGCGATTAAGTGGTCCGCAGCTCCCGATATGACGCCCCAAACCGTCCTTTATCGACGTCCTGTGGCTCAATTTTCCAATTTTCAGCCCAAAATCGTCTCTTCGTGGCTGATTTTGGCC
>NZ_JBMKHT010000069.1:0-13408 GCF_049238165.1 Enterobacter cloacae complex sp. IR5422
CGGGTCTGGCGGCGTTTACTGGAAAACTCACTGTCGGCAAAAGTCAGTTGCTGGCTCATCCGGTTACTCATTCTGGGTTCAGGTTACAACACGATGATCTCACATCTCGGACTTATTCGCACCTTCCCTAACGCCAGGTTGACGGTCAGCAGCAGGGTGATGATCGGCAGCGCCAGCATCAGCCCGTTGAGGAAGATCAGCCCCGCCGCGCGGGTGAGCGCCAGAAACGCATTGCTGTTCACCGGATTTTCGCCAATCGGCAGCGTATGGAACGTGTCCACCAGCATGGAGATAAGCCACAGATGGCCGTTGAACGACAGGAACAGCAGCATGGCGAGCAGATCGATAATGCGCGCCAGCACGGGCATGTTGAGATGACTGCCAGGGTCAACAAACGTGGCGAACGATAGCCCCATCTGCAGGCCAATCAGTTCCCCCGCGGTACGCACCGCGGCAAAGGCGAGCTGCATGGTAAAGCCAACGGCGACGCCAATCATCACCTGCTGCAGGGCCACCCATACCGCATTCGCCGAGAAGATCGGAATATCCACCGGCGGAAGAGACGGTGCGACGATAATGGAGATGATGATGCCCAGCCCCACTTTGACACGCTTAGGGATCGATTTCTCGCTGAGAATGGGGGCGGTAGAGATCAGCGCCATGATGCGCAGCATCGGCCAAAAATAGACGCCGAGCCACTGAACCCACTGGTCGCTGGTGAAGTGCAGCATCGTCAGGTCAGCCGATGATGTACGGCAGGTTGGTAAACAGGTTGCGCATATAGTCCAGCAGCAGGTTCAGCATCCACGGCCCGGCCACGATAATCGCCACGAACACGGCGATAATTTTCGGGATGAACGACAGCGTCATTTCGTTAATCTGCGTGGCGGCCTGGAGAATACTGATAATCAGACCGGTAACCAGCGCGACAAGCAGCAGCGGCGCGGCAACGGCAATCGCGATTTTCATCGCCTCCGTGCCCATCATCATGACCGATTCGGGTGTCATTGCCGTTCCTTAACTGTAGAAACTCTGCGCCAGCGAGCTGACCAGCAGCTGCCAGCCGTCGACCAGCACAAAGAGCATGATCTTAAAGGGCAGGGCGATGGTCGCGGGCGGCACCATCATCATCCCGAGCGCCATCAGGACGCTGGCGATCACCAGGTCAATAATCAGGAACGGAATAAAGATGGTAAAGCCAATCTGGAATGCGGTTTTCAGCTCGCTGGTCACATAGGCGGGCAGCAGAATACGCATGGGTACCGCTTCCGGTCCCTGCAGCTCGCCGGTGTTGGACAGGCGGGCAAAGAGGGCCAGGTCGGCTTCACGCGTCTGACGCAGCATAAATTCCCGCAGCGGCTGCGCGCCTTTATCCAGCGCCTCCTGCATAGAGATTTTATCTTCGCTGAACGGCTGGTAGGCGTCGGTGTAAATCTTATCGATCACCGGCGACATAATGAAAAAGGTCAAAAACAGCGCCAGCCCGAGCAGAACCTGGTTTGGCGGAGCGGAAGGGGTGCCGAGCGCGTTTCGCAGCAGACCAAAAACGATGATGATGCGGGTGAAGCTGGTCATCATCAGCAGGATGGCCGGAATAAACGTCAGCGAGGTGATGAACACCAGCGTCTGAACCGGAAGCGACCAGCTTTGGCCGCCGCCCGCGAGCGGGGTAGAAACCAGACCGGGCAGTTGCGCATAGACCGCGGGAGCAAACAGGCCAACGCCCGCAAGCGTCAGGGATAACAAACGGCGCATCAGGATCTCCCGGAACGCTTAAGCAAACTCTTCATCACGGACTGGAAATCCGCAGGGGCCTCTGCACGCTCGTCCACCACAAGAGGGGCGGGCGGCAGTTTATGTAACACGCTGATGTTTGACGCCGTGACGCCCAGGACCAGGCGCGCATCGTCCACCTCGACGATGACCACGCGTTCACGCGGCCCCAGCGTAGTGCTGGCGCTGACCTTCAGCCCGCGGGCACCGGCGGTTTTCCCCGCCAGGCCAAAGCGCTTCGCCAGCCAGGCGGCGATAAGAATAAAGGCAATAATACCGAACAACGCCCCGCTCACCTGGAGCAGAGGCGAGCCGGGAACGGCAGAAGGTTGCGATACTGTTGCCTGGGTTTTCATGCTTAACGGCTCAGACGACGCATACGTTCAGACGGGGTAATGATGTCGGTGATGCGTACGCCGTATTTATCGGCCACCACCACCACTTCACCCTGAGCAATCAGATAGCCGTTGATCAGGATATCCAGCGGCTCGCCGGCCAGGCCGTCAAGCGCCACAACGGAGCCCTGCGTCAGGCGCAGCAGCTCTTTAATGGTCATGCGGGTACGTCCCAGCTCAACGGTCAGCTTAACCGGGATATCCATAATCAGGTCGATATCCTGCAGCGTGCCGCTGACGTCACCGCCGCCAAGCTGCTGGAATACGGCATCCGCTGCGCTTTTGGCCGGGGTCGCTTTTTGCTCGTTTAACGCGTCAGCCCACAGATCGTCCAGTGCTCCGCTGTTTTCATCGGACGGATTGTTCATGTCACTCATTTGGGCTGTTCCTCATTCAGCGAATTCAAAATCGGGTTGATCAAGTGCTCAACGCGTAACGCATACTGACCGTTAATCGTGCCGTACTGGCTTGTCAGCACGGGGACACCATCCACATGGGCAATAATGCGGTCGGGTTTTTCTATCGGCAAAACATCACCGGGTTGTAATTTCAGGATCTGAGATAACCGCAGCGGGATATCGGCGAAGCTCGCCACCAGCTCAAGCTGCGAATGCTGGACCTGGCGGACCAGGTTTTCACGCCAGTTCTGGTCTTCGTTGCGGGAGTTCTCCAGCGGCGGGTTAACCAGCAGCTCGCGTAGCGGTTCGATCATGCTGAACGGCAGGCAGATGTTGAACTCGCCGGTCAGGTTACCGATCTCCACGTGGAACGGCGTATTCACGACGATATCGTTCGGGGAGGTGGTGATATTGGTAAATTTCACCTGCATCTCAGAACGGACGTACTCCACTTCCAGCGGGTTAATCGCTTTCCACGCGTCGCTGTAGGACTCCAGCGCCAGCTTCAGCATGCGGTTAATGACGCGCTGTTCGGTGTGGGTGAATTCGCGACCTTCTACTTTGGTCGGGAAACGCCCGTCGCCGCCGAACAGGTTATCCACCGCGATGAACACCAGGCTTGGCGAAAACACCACCAGACCGGTGCCGCGCAGCGGCTTCAGATGAATCAGGTTAAGGTTGGTTGGCACCGGCAGGTTGCGGGCAAACTCGTGATACGGCTGAATGCGGATCGCACCGACCGTAATATCCGGGCTACGACGCAGCAGGTTAAACAGCCCCATACGGAACTGACGTGCAAAACGTTCGTTAATGATCTCCAGCGCCTGCAGACGTTCACGTACCACGCGACGCTGGGTATTCGGGTCATAGGGACGAATATCGCTATCGCCGCCAATACCCGGTTGCGGATCATCACTTTTATCGCTGTCGCCGTTGAGCAGCGCATCGATTTCTGCCTGAGAAAGAATACTGTCGCCCATGTCGTTACCGCAGAATGAAGGCTGTATACAGAACGTCAGTGACTTCCTGCTTAGGTTGGCCGTTTACCAGCGGAGTCGCCAGCGTTTGTTTAATGGCGTCGACCAGCTTTTGCTTACCCACATCGGTGGCCAGCGCCGAAGCGTCCTGACGAGAGAACAGCAGCAGAAGGCGGCTACGCACCTCCGGAAGATAATCATTCAGACGCGCGCGCGTGGCTTCATCCTTCAGGCGCAGCGTAATACCGACATACAGCACACGATCCGCGTCACCGAGGTTCACGGTGAAGGTGTCCAGAGGGAAAAATACCGGCGCCGGCGGTGGTGCAGGTTCGGCTTTGGCCGCAGCGGTCGAAGGTTCCTGCTGCATACGCCAGTAACTATAGCCCGCGGTAGCGCAGGCGGCGAGCGTGATCAACACCAGCAGCGGGATCCAGATGGAACGCTTACTTTTTTTGGTGATAGCGGAGTCAGTCATCTGATACGAGCTTCCTGTTTCGGTACAGCTTAATAAGGTGATTATCCCGTGTCCTGCTGTCGTCAAAGCGTGGAAAAGACGGGGATAATCACGCTACCTCTGGCGTTTAGGCGAAGATGTCTACGGCACTGTTACCGCGCGCGGCGGATTGCAGAGCGGCAGGGACAGGCAGTAACTCATCGCTCTCGTCATTAAAGCCGCCGGTGTTGCCGGAACGCGAAGCCTGGTGCTGCTGCTGGGATGAGGACTGCTGCTGCCCGGCAAAGCTCTCGCTGCTGACGCTGCTTTGCGCAAGCTGAATGCCGTTCTCCGCCAGTGAGGTTCGCAGGACCGGCAGCGCGGCTTCCAGCGCCGCACGGACATGGCTGTGCGCAGAAACCATCTGCAGCTGCGCCTGGTTATCGTCCAGCTTAAGCGAAATTTGCACCTGACCCAGATCTTCCGGGTGCAGACGCAGCTCGGCTGTCTGCTGGCCCTGTTTAGTGAACAGGGTGATGTGCTGGCTCAGGGACTGCTGCCATTCATGCGTACCCAGAGGCTGGCTTAACACCGGCGCGGTGGCGACGGTGGCGGCCGTCTGACTGGTCGCATGGCTGGACATAATCGGTGCCAGGGTCGCCGTCGGTGAGGCTGAGGAGGAGGAACTGGCAAGCTCCTGCTTCTCTGCCGTTGCGGCCACGGCCGGCGTGGCCGGCGCGTTACCCGACAGGGCCGGGTCGCTGTTTTTCGCCTGGCTCTGATAAGGCGCAGCACTCTGGGCTTTATCATGGCTTCCCGGAAGCGCGTTCAGGGACGGCTGGCCCGCGCCGTTTTGCGTCAGCGCCGCTGAACTCAGCGTTGCGGTGGCGGACACACCGTCACTGCCTGCCGCACGTGAGGTGCTGGTCTGCTGGTGCGGCAGCATGGCCATCAGCGCGCTTAACCCGGCCAGCTCCTCTTCGCTCAGCTCGCTTTTGCCGTCATCTTTGCTGTTGACCGCATTAAGCGTTTTCAGGGCATCACCCTTTGACAGCGGCACCAGCCCGGATACCAGCGTATCAAGCGACGTAACGGGCGACGTTTCATCGCCATTCAGCGCAGTTTGACGCGAGAGCAGGTCGGCAATTTTTGCCTGCAGGGTGGTATCCCCTTTGGCGTCCTGAGCAACGTGGGACAGCTTGCTGCCGGCGGCTTTCAGGTCAGCCAGCGTCAGGGGCGCATCGTTGCCCTTGCCCGTCGCGTCCGACAGGGCGCCCGCGAGCAGCGCGAGAAAGTCCTGTGCACCGTCGGTGCCTTTTCCTGTCTGCGTACCGCCTGACAGGTCGCTGTCGCTCATCAGCAGTTGTTGCAGTGTGATCATTCCGGTTTCCTCATTGATGCGCGCTGGGCAAACTCATCCATTTTTTTCTGATCCAGGCGGTTTTCCGCCAGGGTCGTTGCCGCAATCTGTCGGTCCTGTAAGGTCTGCCAGGCCTGCAGTCGCTGCTTCTTCTCGCGCCAGAAATTCAGCGCGGTATCGACTTTCTGGGTCCACTGGTGAAGCTGCTGGCGATGCTGATCTATCGCCTTCTCCAGCGTCTGGATAAACTGCTGATAGTTAATCCAGCGCTGGCTTCCAATGCCCTGTGTCATATCGGTATTGAGGTTGGTGCGATATTCATGCTGATAGTCGATTAACATCTTCAACTGTTCTTCAGCCTGCTGGCACCCGCGTCGCATTGCGCCAAGCTGCAATGCGGCATCATCAACTTCTTTTTCAGCCAGATCTTTCAGCGTTGATAACGCGCTGTTTTGCGCCATGACCTTCGCCCTCCACCTGTGTTACACCTGCGGGAAAATCAGCTCCAGAGCCTGAATTGAATCTTCCCAGTCGGCACGTTCAAAAATGCCTTGTTGCAAAAATGCCTCCAGCTGCGGCCACAGGGTAATCGCTTTGTCGAGCATCGGGTCGCTGCCTTTGGCATACGCCCCCACGCTGACCAGATCGCGGTTGCGCTGGAAGCTGGAGAGGAGTTGTTTAAAGTTACGCACGCGGGCGTAGTGTTTCTCGGTTATCAGCGCCGTCATCGCGCGGCTGATAGAGGCTTCAATATCTATCGCCGGATAGTGTCCGGCTTCGGCCAGACGACGAGACAGCACGATATGACCGTCAAGGATCGCGCGCGCGGAGTCGGCAATCGGATCCTGCTGGTCATCGCCTTCGGTCAGCACCGTATAGAACGCGGTGATGGAGCCGCCGCCGCTGATGCCGTTCCCCGCACGTTCCACCAGGGCAGGGAGTTTGGCGAAGACCGAAGGCGGGTAGCCTTTGGTCGCCGGTGGCTCACCGATAGCCAGCGCGATTTCACGCTGCGCCATCGCGTAGCGGGTCAGCGAATCCATAATCAGCAGCACGTGCTTGCCGCGGTCACGGAAATCTTCGGCGATGCGGGTGGCATAGGCTGCCCCCTGCATACGCAGTAACGGCGACACGTCCGCCGGTGCGGCAATGACCACCGAGCGGGCACGGCCTTCCGCACCCAGAATGTTTTCAATAAAGTCTTTTACTTCACGACCGCGCTCGCCGATCAGGCCCACGACGATCACATCGGCCTGCGTATAGCGCGCCATCATGCCGAGCAGGACGGATTTACCCACGCCTGACCCGGCGAAGAGGCCCATACGTTGCCCGCGTCCCACGGTCAGCAGGGCGTTAATCGGTCGCACGCCGGTATCGAGCACATGCTCGATAGGGGTACGCTGCAGGGGGTTAAACGGCTGGGTAATTAATGCGCCGGTTTCGGTGGTGTCCGGGGAGGGCAGCCCGTCGAGCGGCTTCCCGCTGCCGTCCAGCACGCGACCCAGCAGGGCAGGACCAAGCGGCAGCTGTTTCCCGCTTTGCAGCCCATCGCCGGACGTGTTTTTGGCATACACGCGCGCGCCGGGCAGAATACCTTCCACCTCTTCAAGCGGCATCAGGAACAGGCGCTGGCCGTTGAACCCGACCACTTCGCTTTCTACTTCACGCGTTTCCAGACCGTCCTGACGCTCAATCACGCAGGTCGCGCCCAGCGGAAGCTGCAGGCCGGTGGCCTCCAGGACCAGACCGGTGGCGCGCGTCAGCCGCCCATAACGACGAACAGAGGGCAGTTGCGCCATCTTCGTCTCAAAGTTGTCGAGCGTGGTGAGCCAGCGGGTGAGGCGTGCGGTCATCAGACGACTCCCGGTGCCGCCAGGCGACACAGTTCCTGCCAGCGGGTGGCGACGCTGGCATCCAGATCGCCTTCATCGGCAGAAACTTTGCAGCCGCCGTGATGTAACGACGGGTCGCCGCGCAGACGCCAGCCGTGCAGGTTTAGCGTCGCGCCCAGGCTCTCTTCCACGCGCTGCAGGTCGTCCGGGTGGACGCGCAGCTGCGGCTTACCGCTGAACAGCGGCTCCTGCTGCAGCAGACCCTGAATTTGTTTGATTAGCGCGGTGTTATCCACCACGGGCGTCTGGCCGATCACCTGACGCGCGGCTTCCAGCGCCATCTGCATCAGTCGCGAGGCAATCACGCTGTCCAGCGCGTCCAGCGTGTGCTGAAACTCGCTGACCAGCTGCTGCATGCGGGCATGGATCGGCGCCTGCTGCTGGCGCGCCTGATCGATACCGTGCTCTAACCCTTTCGCCAGGCCTTCCTGATACCCCAGCTCGTGGCCTTTCTGCCGGCCTTCGTTCAGACCGGCATTGTAGCCCTGCTCGTGCGCCTGCATTTGCAGCTGAGCCAGCATTTGCGCCTGCTGCTCCTCTTCGCTCAGCTCGGGCTGCTCGACGTCCGGGTCAAGCGCCTCGGTCGGGATCGCGGCTGGCGTGAACTCGGAGAGGGGAGGGGCCAGATCGTCCGGCGTCCAGCGCTTCCACGGCAGCTCATTAGACATAGGTGTCGTCTCCGCTGCCAATCACCATCTCGCCGGTTTCCGCCAGACGACGAACGATAAGCAGAATGGCTTTCTGTTCGTTTTCCACCTGAGACAGACGAACCGGACCGCGGTTGGCAAGGTCGTCGCGCAGGATATCGGCCGCACGTTGAGACATGTTGCGCAGGAACTTCTCGCGCAGCGGCTGCTCGGCGCCTTTGAGGGCGATAAGCAGCGACTCGGAATCCACTTCCTGGAGCAGGCGCTGGATGCTGCGGTCGTCCACTTCGACGAGGTTTTCGAACAGGAACATCTCGTCGATGATTTTCTGTGCCAGCTCGCCGTCGAATTCGCGAACCGCCGTAATGACGGCCTCTTCCTGCTGCGTTTTCATCAGGTTGATGATTTCTGCCGCCGTTCTCACGCCGCCCATTTTGCTGCGCTTGAGGTTCTGGCCGTCGAGCAGGTTGTTCAGCACCTCGGTCAGCTCCGCCAGCGCGGCAGGCTGGACGCCGCCGAAGGTGGCGATACGCAGCATCACATCGTGACGCAGGCGCTCTTCGAACAGCGCCAGAATATCGGCCGCCTGACCACGTTTGAGGTGGACAAGGATGGTGGCGATAATCTGCGGGTGCTCGTCGCGAATAAGGTCGGCGGCACTCTGCGGTTCCATAAAGTTAAGCGTTTCGATACCGCTGGCGGTATCGCGCGTTTCCAGAATGTCTTCCAGCAGGCTGGCGGCACGCTCTTCGCCCAGCGCCTTGACCAGCACGGAACGCAGGTAGTCGTTGGCGTTGACGTTGAGCGCGGCAAACTGTTCGGCTTCCTGCTCAAATTCCGACAGCACTTCGGTCAGCTGCTTGTTGGAAATTTGACGCACGTTGGCCATCGCCGCACTGAGAATTTGCACTTCCCGCTGGGAGAGGTGTTTAAACACCTCTGCCGCGCGATCTTCGCCAATGGTCATCAGCAGGATGACGCTCTTATCGGTGCCCGTAAGCGTATTACTCATGTTCGTTACCCATCCACTGACGGATGACCAGCGCCACGACGCGCGGATCGTTATCTGACATTTCGCGAATGCGCTGGCTCATCACCTCGGCACCCATGCGCTGGTTAGCGCGGCGCTGCTGCATCTGTTCATCTTTGCTGAGGCGCACTTCAACCGCTTCTTCCGTTTCCTGACGCGCATTCATCTGCTCGCGAGCCGCTTTTTCGGCTTCAGCACGGCGCTGGAGCTGAGGACGAACGCCCTTGCGCCACAGCAGCCACGCGACAATCAGTACCAGCAGCCAGCGTCCAGCGGACATCAGCTGGTCGATAAACACCTGCTGTTGCCAGAACGGCAGTTCACCGCCGGTCTCTTCCACCGAGTTGAACGGTGAGTTCACCACGTTGAGGGTATCGCCGCGCTTCTCGGAGTAACCCATCGCTTCACGGGTCAGGTTTTCAATCTGCTTCATCTGTTCGGCGGTCAACGGCAACGGTTTGCCATCCGCCAGCGTTTTGTAGTTCACCACTACCGCAACGGAGAGACGCTGAATATCGCCCACGTTCAGTTTAGTGTGGCGAATCGTCCTATCCACTTCGTAGTTCGTGGTTTCGTTACGGCTGCTGTTTCGTGGACCGCTGTTCGTCGCCGTTGAGGTGGTCTGCTGGTTATTCTGCTGGCCGTTCTGCTGATTGGCCGGCGGCGTAGAGATCGGCGCCGCGTTAGCCGGGGCAGGCTGGTTAGACAGCGCGCCCGGCACGCCGCCTGGGTTTGCGCCGCCAATCTGCTCGCTGGTGTTGATCTGGCGCGAACGCATAACCGCCTGCGCCGCATCGCCGTTCGGGCTGTACTGCTCTTCGGTTTGTTCTTTATTCGAGAAGTCGATCTGCGCGGTGACCTGCGCGTGCACGTTGCTGTTGCCCACCACCGGACCCAGGATCGCTTCGATACGGCGCTGGAGACGGCTTTCCACATCAGCGGCATATTTCAGCTGCGCGTCATTCAGATCGCGACCGGCGGTATTGGATTGCGTCAGCAGGTGACCGCTCTGGTCAACCAGCGTCACGTTACCCGGCGGCAGACCGGCCACGGCGCTGGAGACGAGATGCGTCACCGCGCTGATTTGCCCTTCGTCCAGCGCGCGGCCAGGCTCAAGGTTCACGGTCACGGAAGCCGAAGGCGATTTCTGTTCGCGGACAAATAAGGAAGGTTTAGGCATCGCCAGGTGCACGCGGGCACTCTTCACCGGGCCTAATGTTTCAATGGTGCGGGCCAGCTCACCTTCCAGCGCACGCTGGTAGTTCACCTGCTCGCTGAACTGGCTGATACCGAATTTTTCCTGATCCAGCAGCTCAAAGCCTACCGCGCCGCCCTTCGGCAGCCCCTGCTGGGCCAGGCGCAGACGCAGTTCGTGCACCTTATCTGCCGGAACCTCCAGCGCACCGCCATTATCGGCAAAGCGATAAGGGATGTTCATCTGGGTCAGCTGGGTGACGATGGCGCCGCCATCCTGATCGGAAAGGTTACTGTAGAGCGTCCGGTAATCAGGGCTTTTCGCCCACAGGACCATCGCTACAAGGATCGCAATTGCGGCAGCGCCTGCCACGATCAACGGGATTTTAGGATTCGCGCGAAGGCGGTTCATCCACTCGAGTGATTTATTCTGCGGCGCTGTCGATGCTGTTGCACTCATTGCGCACCTCTTAAATCCTGGTGGTTTACGTTATTCGTGTAGAGAAACAAAACTGACTCCCGGGTCGGCAAACACGACAAATGTTCCATATTGATGGCCCTGCCATTATTTGATGATTCGTGATTTTCTATGCGTCAAATAACCTGGTTTTTTCATGCTATTTACCGCCATTATCTTATTGACAAGCTGTTAGTCTTGACCGCGTAAAAAACCATCCAGGGGAGAGTCATGGCTATACAGGGCATTGAAGGGGTAATCAGTCAGCTGCAGGCAACGGCGATGACGGCCCGTAATCAGAATGTGGCAGATCAGCAGCCGAGCATCAGCTTTGCAGGGCAACTGCATGCCGCTCTTGACCGTATCAGTGATACCCAGACCGCAGCGCGCACGCAGGCAGAAAAGTTCACCCTCGGCGAGCCGGGCGTGGCGCTGAATGATGTGATGACCGATTTGCAAAAAGCCTCGGTTTCCCTGCAGATGGGGATCCAGGTGCGTAACAAGCTGGTGTCGGCTTATCAAGAGGTCATGGGGATGCAGGTCTAAGACCTGTCGATCTTCGCTGGCAGCCGCAGCGCTTTAATGCCACAATATTTTTTTCTTCGAATGCAGGAAAGATGATGAAAAAAATAGCAATTGCTGGCGCGCTGCTGGCACTGACCGGGTGCGTTCAGGTCGATAATTATAAAGAGGTGATCAAGCATCCTGTCCCGGCGCATCTGGCGGGATACTGGCAGTCAAAAGGGCCGCAGAGCAAAATGGTCAGCCCTGAAGCGATTGCCACGCTGGTGGTGACGGAAGAGGGCGATACGCTGGACTGCCGTCAGTGGCAGCGCGTGATTGCCGTGCCGGGTAAAATCATGCTGCGTTCAGACAGTTATTACAACGTGACGCGCAAGCTGGATATTTATCCGCTGGAGCGCGATGGCTCGACGCTTGAGTACGACGGGCTGGAGCTGCAGAAGGTCGATCGCCCAACGGTTGAGTGTGCCGATTACCTGAGCAAGCATCCGCTGGAGAGTAAACTACCGTAGCCGTTTGTTGCCGGGTGGCGCTGACGCTTACCCGGCCTACAAAAGTGCCTTCCCGTAGGCCGGGTAAGGCGAAGCCGCCACCCGGCATGGTTTCTACAGCGCATCCTCAATTACCCACACGCTCACGCTTCCGCCTTTGCAGGTAAACGTCCCTTCGCCATCCGCCGCCGTGGTGACCGTTTCTTCGCGATTGCCGAGAAAATCACGCCACGTTTTGTTGCCGTAGTTTTCCCCCAGGCAAATTACCTTCTCGCCGTCGTCCCCGTTCGACATCACCACCACGCAGCCGGGATCGTCTTCCGTGCCGCTGCGGCTGAAGGCGATGCAGTTAGGATGGTCAAAAAAGAGCGTCTGCACGCCGTGGGCAAAACGCTGGCGCGCGAGGATCAGCTCGTGGAGCTGCTCAATGACCGGCATATCAATATGGTACGTCTCTCCATCTCCACCCGTATCGTCATAGCTGGCGCCAAAGAGGTCAGGATAAAAGACGCTCGGCACGCCATTTTCCCGCAGCAGGATCAGCGCATACGCCAGCGGTTTAAACCAGGCTTCGACCGGGGCTTCCAGCGCCTGCAAAGGCTGGGTGTCATGGTTTGCGACGAGGGTGACCGCATGAAACGGATCGGCTTCCACCAGCGTGCCGGTAAAGATTTGGCTCATGTCATAATCCCGGCCCTGACGTGACGCCTCGTGGAATTTCATCTGCAGGGGGGCATCAAACAGCATCGTTTTGCCTTCGACCTGGTCGATATAGGCCTGAAGTTTATCCACCTCATGGGACCAGTATTCCGCCACGATAAACAGCGGCTGGTCGGCGACCTCCTGGACGTGCTCAATCCACTCTTTGTAGAACCAGGCGGGAATATGCTTGACGGCGTCCAGGCGAAAACCGTCGCAGCGCGTCTGTTCCATGACCCAGCGGGCCCAGTATTTGATCTCCTCGGTCACGGCGTGATTGCGAAAGTCGATATTTTCACCCATCAGATAATCGAAGTTACCCATCTCATCGTCAACCTGATCGTTCCAGCCTTCGCCGGTGTAGTCGTTGACGATTTTAAAAATGCCGTCTTCATCTGGGTTTTCAATGTGGTCGACGCCGCTGAAGCATTTGTAGTCCCAGATAAACTGCGAATATTGCCCGGCGCGGGCAGGGAAGGTATAGCGGGTCCAGGCTTCACACTCGATGACCTCGTCATCGATTTGCGTGCGATCCTGCTCGTTCACGCGCTGAACGCGGACAGGCTCTTTTTCATCGGCACCCATTTTGTGGTTCACCACCACGTCCAGCAGCACGGCAATGTCGTTGCGCTTGAGGGCGTCGATGGCTTCCAGCAGCTGCGCTTTGTCACCGTATTTCGTGGCGATACTGCCTTTCTGGTCAAACTCGCCCAGATCGAACAGGTCATAAGAGTCATAGCCGACAGAATACCCGCCTGACGCGCCTTTATAGGCGGGCGGGAGCCAGATCATGTTAATGCCGATTTCGTTAAGATTGGGGGCTAACGCCGTGACCTCTCGCCACAATTCACCGCCAGCAGGGTAGTACCAGTGAAAACATTGTAACAGGGTGGGGTTTTTCATCGTCCGTGCTCCATATTGAGAACACAGTGAGTATGGGTGAAATGAGAATAAAACGCGGATGAAATAACAAAATATTATTCATCCGCAAAATACCATATTCAGACTAGGGAAGGTGCGAATAAGTCCGAGATGTGAGATCATCGTGTTGTAACCTGAACCCAGAATGAGTAACCGGATGAGCCAGCAACTGACTTTTGCCGACAGTGAGTTTTCCAGTAAACGCCGCCAGACCCG
>NZ_JBMKHT010000070.1:0-12869 GCF_049238165.1 Enterobacter cloacae complex sp. IR5422
CGGTAAAGAGGTTACCGATCAGGCGATTCATGACCAGATGTACCAGACCTTCTATAACGAAGCGTTTAACCAGTCTGGCATGGGAACGGGGCAGAGCACCCAGCGCGCCATCACGGCAGCAACGGCGGCCATTCAGGCGCTGGCAGGTGGCGATATTAAAGCTGCGATTGCGGGCGGTGCCGCGCCGTATATCGCCAATGCCATCGCGAATGCCATCCCGGAGAAGGATCTTAAGGGACGCGTGCTGGCCCATGCGGTTGTCAACGCCGCACTTGCAGCAGCTTCCGGCAGAGATGCGGCGTCCGCTGCAGCCGGTGCAGCGGTGGGTGAGCTGGCTGGTAAGATTGCGGTTGACGGTTTTGGCAAACAGGTCAGCGAACTGAGCGAGGAAGAAAAACAGACGGTATCTGCGCTGGCGACACTGGCTTCTGGTCTGGCTGGCGGGCTTGTCGGAGACAGCAGCGCGAATGCGGTAGCGGCGGCTCAGGCGGGCAAGACGACGGTTGAGAATAACTCGCTCAGTGAACACAGTCCGTTTGAGCATGAGGAAGAAGAGCACGAAAAAGAGCTTGGTAATGGGCATATAAAAATTATCCCTATGAATCCAGGGCTGGAACCTGAACGGGATGAAGCCGGAAATCCGATCACTTATGCGCCAGGATTTGGAGTGCCTATTGGTTCTGCGGTTCGATTACCTTCTGGTTACACTCCTACAGGTCGTGGAGATGTGGTAGGTCCGAAAGGTGGCATGTATACCAATACAGGGAAAACAGACTCATCGGGTAACGCTATTTACAGTAATAATGGTAGTTATTATACTTTTGATAGCACGTCAAAAAATGGCACCCTATCTCCAAACCCAGCGAATCAAATTCGCCAGAACTATGATCAGGGAAAAGCATTCGAAGATAGCATTTATCAAAAATATTCACAGGGAATGACCGATTCAGCCAGAGAGGTTACAATCAAAACTGGAAGTGGGGTAAATGTTAGAGTGGATATTATGACGAAAGATAGTAGCGGGAATATTTTCTGTGTCGAATGTAAAAGCTCAGAGACAGCACCTTTAACGCCTAATCAAAAGATCGGCTACCCAGAAATAGAAAATAGTGGTGGTGTGATTATGGGAGTAGGCAAACCCGGATTTGATGGTGGGACAGTGATTCCACCAACAAAGATTGACGTGATAAGACCAGGCAAAGATAAAGGTTAAATATGTCAGTAGAAGACCTTAATAAAATTGATTTTATGGGGATCACTGAAAATGAGCCAGACGCTATCAGTCTGGCTATATCAGATCATCTGGCTTGGGGTGAGAACACAAATGATCATTTGTATAAGTTACAGGAAAAAATAAATTCATATATTGAGTTTATAGAAAGTGGGCAAATGGAAGAAAGTTTCCCTAAATCTAAAGGGAAAACAAAGAAAATTATTGAGATTTACTTCAAAAATTATCCGCCGAAAGATGTTCTGTTTTTCTTTGATAAAGTTGAAAGTGTTTTGGCTGGGATTAATGTAAAGCTACAGTTAAAGTAAGTATAGCTAATGTGATGTTTTTATTGTTTTATGAGCCTGCTTGTTCAGGCTCTATCTTTTATACCTTCTCATGATCAGTTCTCTACTGGCAGCCTGGCATGAAATCTCTCAAGGCTAGGGAATAAAATGACTTTCAAAATGAGTTGGACACTGGACAAAACAGGTGGAAATAAACAGATCTCAAATTGGGATATGGTATTAAATCAGTTTAAACAAATTCAGGGAAGAAAAGGAACCCTTACTCTTGATATACTTAATAATAGCGATGATAGCGCTGGAATGCTTCAGGTCAGAACGGAGAATGGTTATTACTTAATAACATTAGGTGAAATTGTCAAAGATGAATATCAAATAAGAACGTACTGGGATTCATCTTAACCTGATACAGGAATGGTGATACTTGGAGATTACTGGCCGGAATCTCAGGTTACAAAAGACTGTTAACTTATTGTAAAGATCTCAAAAGAGTTTTTTGATACTGGCAATGTATTAAAGGAATTTCTTAATTGAAATATAAAGCCAAAACTTCGGCGTTCGCAGTGATGCTGTAGTTTTTTGGAATGATGCTGGAGTGGCAGATACGAGTCACTCTAGGGCGGTAGCGTATTCAGGCCAAAAATGCGCGTCCGGGAAAAATATTGGAAGCGCCGAAACTCCTTAACAAAAATGGACTGTAACCTCCTAACTACATTGGGAAATCATCCATAAATTCTCAATAACTGTATCGGAAAGAGTTGTTGTTGAGAATAACTCGCTCAGTGAAGCTGCTGATTATCTGGCAACGGGTAAAAAGCCGGAGGACAGATACAAGGACGCGCAGCAGCAACTGAAAGACGCGGTTGACGAGTTTAAGGCGAAGAACTGCGACGGACTATACACCAGAACAAGTTCAACAAGATGCACTTGATCTTTGTGGTGCGATATGTAGGGATACAGATGCGCTAAGAGGTAACATGATTGAGCGTGGATATGATCCCAAGCAGGTTGATGACGCAATAAAACAGATTATTGATAAAAATCGTCAGACTGGAGTGATTAAGTGATGTTGATGTGGAATGATTTTGTCGAAATGTTAGGCTGCCAGAAGATGGATGAAAGATTCATCCATCTTTCTCAAGAGTTTAATGAATTACCTAAACGTGATGAAAGTGTTTTAGGTGATAGAGAATATTATTCATTCATCGGTTCAGGTATATTATTTTTATTGGATAATGGGATCGTGGACCAAATTAGTTTTTACATTGAGGCTGATGAAGGATTTTCCAAATTTAAAGGTGATTTACCGTTATCTTTTGGTTGTTCTGAGTCTGAGGTTATTCATCATTTTGGAGTGCCCTCATCTTCAGGGGGGGCGGAAGATGCACTTCTTGGTTATATGAATCGCTGGATAAAATATGAGGAAAAGAGTTATGCGATGCATCTGCAGTTCAATAAAAATGATAAATTATGCAGAGTGACGCTTATGAGATAATTTCTTCTCATGAGTATAGAACTTTTTTCTGAGGAATAAGTTATTTTGGGACAATTTTAGTTGATTGGTAAAATTAACCATATTATCCCTCTCGGTTGAAGAGGGTACGCTGAGGTAAAAATTGTCGGCCAGAAGACTCGGCAGACCGAAAATTGATAACAGATTGAAAATTCTGGCGGCCATTTTAGTTTTGGGGTTAAGCTACCCCAGCCTCTCCACCCGCGTCTCCCCCTCCACCCTCGACAGCTGATACAGCGAAATGATCGCTGCTTCTCAATCAACTTTGCCAGCTCCGGCGAGTGGCTGGTGAGCCAGATCTGCGAGTAGCGGCTGGCCGGCGGGCAGCATCTGCGAATGCAGTCAGTTTTCCGGTTCGTTCAACGCGATAAATGCCGGTAGGCGCGGGCTTAACAGCGCTACCGCCAGGTACAGAAAGCGCAGGATGCCGTCGGAGAACTCCGCCGGTGTTGTCGCTGTAAAACACGCAGATGGGGAAGGCCTGGCCAAGGATACGTATCAGCTTTAGCGGCAGCGGTCACGCAGTCAGCGGTAGCCGACGGTGCTATCATTGTTCGCGACCAGGCTAACCAGAAGCAGGACGTCAGCACGCTCAGCCGTGACACTGACCATGCCAACGGCAGCATCGACACGATCTTTAACAAAGAGAAAGAGCAGAAACGCCTGCAAACCGCGCAAATGATTGGCGAGATCGGCAATCAGGTTGCGGATATTGCGCGCACTAACGGCAAGATTGCGGCCACGGAAGCGGCCAACGAGAAGATGAAAACCGCTGGCAGCGATGCGCGTAACGCCGCCATCAGCCAGCTGAAAAAAGTCGGTAAAGAGGTTACCGATCAGGCGATTCATGACCAGATGTACCAGACCTTCTATAACGAAGCGTTTAACCAGTCTGGCATGGGAACGGGGCAGAGCACCCAGCGCGCCATCACGGCAGCAACGGCGGCCATTCAGGCGCTGGCAGGTGGCGATATTAAAGCTGCGATTGCGGGCGGTGCCGCGCCGTATATCGCCAATGCCATCGCGAATGCCATCCCGGAGAAGGATCTTAAGGGACGCGTGCTGGCCCATGCGGTTGTCAACGCCGCACTTGCAGCCGCTTCCGGCAGAGATGCGGCGTCGGCCGCAGCCGGTGCGGCGGTGGGTGAGCTGGCTGGTAAGATTGCGGTTGACGGTTTTGGCAAACAGGTCAGCGAACTGAGCGAGGAAGAAAAACAGGCGGTATCTGCGCTGGCGACACTGGCTTCTGGTCTGGCTGGCGGGCTTGTCGGAGACAGCAGCGCGAATGCGGTAGCGGCGGCCCAGGCGGGCAAAACGACGGTTGAGAATAATTATCTGAGCCAGCCAGAAAAGACTGAGCTTGAGATAGCAAAACAGACGCTTAAAAACAGTAAAGATCCGGCAGAGCGCGAAAAGGCGCAGCAGAAATATGATGCATTGATTGAAAAAAATATTGCCAGCGATAAAGACGTTATTGATGCCTGCGGTAATGGTAATGCGGGTAGCTCAGCGTGTGCAGGTGCAAGACTAAAAGTCATTGCGACAAAAGAGGGATATGAAGATGGCCCTTATAACTCGAAATATAGCCAACAGTACGCTGATGCGTATGGGCAGATAGTCAATCTCCTTGATATCACCAGTGTTGATGCACAGAATCAGCAGCAGGTGAAAGACGCCATGATTAACTATTTCATGGTCACCAAAGGGGTGGATCGTCAGACTGCAGAAAGCTACACCGAAACGAAGCAGGGCCTGGAGATCATTGCGGCTTCGGTAACGCCTCTTATAGGGCAAGCTGCATCAAATAAATTAAGCTACCTTGGTGTTGGGAAAAAAATATCCTTTGATGGTGATTTTTATGCTGTAGATGGAATGAAATTCAGCAAAAGTTATTATGAGAAATTATGGGCGCAAGGCAGACCTGCGCCATTCGTGCAAGCAAGAGAAGTTTTGAATAGCAATCCGAAAATTGAGCCGGATCCTAGAGGCGCACCAGGCTACTTAAGATATGAAGGTGCTGGTCTTGAAATGATCTATAACCCGAAAACGGGACAAGTTGGTCATATTCAACCAGTCAAGGCTAAATAAAAGGAGGCGGTAAATGGATATTTGGCCTGAATTTCAACGAGATCTTGAGATGTATCGAGATGTTGTTTTATCAATAAAACGTAACCTTCGGTTGTATGAGGAATGTATTGAATCGTTAATTCATCAGATCGGAAGCACCGATTTTGATAATGCACAGACTCTATTTGATGAACTCTTTCGTATGCAATCTGAACTTGCTACTATGTTATACAAATATGAATATGAGCCAGGGAAAAGGATACAAGAGTTAATATACCATCTGGACAGGGATGATTTTTACTCAAGAAAATATTGGCATGAAAAATTCAGTGATGGGTTGGCATGGCCTGAATAATAGCTGAGAATAACCCGATGGCCGGGGATAAAGGCCGGGAGTCGCTTAAAGAGAGCAAGGAATGGTGGAAGGACCAGATCAGGGACAAGCTGGGTAAGAACACCGTTTCCCAGATTGCGAATGGTCTGGTCAATGTTGCTGCTGAAACCGGCGACTTAGCCGTGCTGGGCGGCGATACAGCGTTTGATATGGTAGCAGCGTTAACCGCCTGTGCGACAGGGGATAGCTACTGTAGCCAGGCGCAGAGTGATATTGCGAAGAAAGATGCAGCAGCAGCGAAAGTACTGGATAGCATCATGAATGGTGATGCGTGGGAAGGCATCAAGACGACTGTTGTGAAAGCCTGGAATGGTGACCAGAAAGCGCTGGAGAATGTTGCAGGGGTATTATCTGGCGCTTTGATACCGGCGAAGCTTCTTCCTTCAGGAAGCTCGACGGCAAAAGTTATTGTTAAGCCCGTTGCACCCAAGGGCGGAGCCGGTGGAAACTGGAATGTGCTGGATGAAATAGTCGATCCAAATGTAGTGAAACAATCAACGCCAACGGGTTGTGGCGGTGCTTGCGGTGAAATGATGCTGAATGATAGGAATATCTTTGTTGATCAAACTCAAATAGGTACTGGACTGAAAAGCCCTGAACAGTTAGCTAGAGATTTGGCTAAAAATAGTGGAAGTAGCTGGAGTGGAGGATTTGTTGGTTTTGAAGCCTATGATGCTTTGAACAAAACAGGTTCATGGAGTGCAATGATGTGGGATCAGGGTAGCAAAATTGGGCATTGGGTTGTTGTTAAGGGTACAGATAGTAAAGGAAATGTATCTATCTATGATCCGTGGAAAGGAACCAGTTATAAAATGACAGATAAAGAGTTTAAAGGAACTTGGAATGGAAACGCCGTCTTCAACCAGTAATTCATTATATATAAATGATATTTTATATTCGGAAGAGGATAAGAAAGTCATTTTGTATTTTAACTGTATTGATAATAAAGAAATTTTCTCAGCAGAAGTGAAAAAAGTTGGGGAGATAAAGGTGGTCAGTTCTGACGAGTTGCACTCGTTCTTAATGAAGTTTATGCCTTATGAATCTTCAATTTTTAATAAGTTGCATAAAATAATATGGGATTACATTGAAGGCAGGAAAGTAACCTTCCCGATCCAATTAGTTCCCTGAATAGCAGTAAGATCCCGGCCACATCGACGGGTATATTATTACAACCAGTCGTGGGGATTATACTGTGTTCGCTTGCTAGGAAATATTTGGTCAACTAGCAAAATACACATCAGGGCAAAACGTTCTTGTGCCGGAAGTACAGCAGGCGAAACAAATTGTAAGCCACTGAAATAAAATGAAAAATCATGTGTATCGCAGCAATGTGCACCGGAACGAGTTGTTGAGAATAACTATCTTAGCAACCAACAACGTTCTGAGTGGGATAAAGAGTTTGATGCCTGTAAAGGTAACACCTCATGTCAGTTGAAAGTCGGTGCTAAATGGGATGCTATTGATATCGGGCAGGAGGCCGCCTACGGGGCTGGTATGCTGGTTGGTGTTCCTCAGGGGATTAGTGATTCCGTCGAGAGTTTATCGAAAGCCGTCACAAATCCTGCCGCCACTTATGATGCAATTAAGCAATTAATCACGAGCGACGACATGTCCAGTACGATGTCGGATGCCGTTAAACAAAGTTATATTGATCGTATCAATCTGATGGAATCAGAGTATCAGAGTATCAGAGTATCAGAGTATCAGAGTATCAGAGTATCAGAGTATCAGAGGGCAGGTGCGGGAGGTGCGTACAATGCAGGTCTTGAGGCGTGTAAACTCATGTCCGATCTCATTACTGCTGTCGCCGGTGGTGTTGGTGTTGCAAAAACAGGTACGGCTCTGACAGAGAAGATTGTTGCAAAAGTCACTTCCAAAGTAGACAAAGTTATTCCTGAAAATCCGTCGATCACATGGACTGCTGGCGATGGCGAGTATTCAGTAAAACCGGGTAAGGATATTAAAGATGTAGAGTATCCTGGCGGTCAGTATGGCGGAAATTCGCTGCCATATAAAACTAGTACAGAGAAGGGCATGACGACAATCACTTATCCTGATGGGATGAGCATCAGAATTGATCAACCAAAACATCTGGCAACGGTTGATGGGTTTACGTAAAAGAGTGGGATCTCAGGTGGGCATAATGCTGATGCGTTTTATGATGCCGTTAAAAAATATGGCGTAAAAATCGTAAGCGAGAAACCTACAAATGTTAAAGGTATTTCTGAAGTTGAATACTTAGTTCCTACCAAAGATCGCGCCGGGGATTTAACTGGAGAATATAAACCAAGTCCAGTAAAGAAAACTATCTATGATCCGAAAATATATACTGCCAAAGTAATGTTAGATCTTGAGCAAGAGGCTGCAATGAAAAGGGTAAAGAGATGCAATGCGCAATGGCCAGTCAGCATATGATGCTACAGCTGGCGGGTTGAATTTTAGAGTTTATCTCGATAAAAATACAGGTCGAGTCACAAACTTTCATCCCAAATAGGATTAAATGAATGAAATTTTTATTTGATTTACCTTATATAAAATCAGACCCTGACGTGGTCATAAAAACTTACTTTGACCTCATGTATAATGATGGTGTTTTCTTGATGTCTATTGAAAGTATTATTAAAAAGCATTCATTTATGAGAGATGGGGTTTACTGCTTCTTTCCTGATATGGAAAGTTATGACGAAAGTGAACATTTTGAAGGTGTTGAATTTGCTGTTGGTTATCCTCCCTCTGAAGCAGATACTACTATCGTTAGTGAAGAAATCTGCTATCACTACGTACGACTTGCAAGTGAAAAGTATTTGCGGCTTCACCCGGAAGATACGGAAAAGGTAAATAGCTTACTTGCTCGGCTACCTGTGTGAGTACAAATCCTGCCAACTGTCCGCGGGATTTTTTTGCCCTGCATTTTTCACTTCCAGACAAGATGTGTTTTTGGAGTACCGCCGTCCGCGACGGTACTCCAAAACGGCCAGGTCACGCAATCATTAAGCATCAGATGGTGAAACCGCTTTTAAGCCTGTAAACGGTAGGGCGTACTTTGATAATTTGAGGTGATGAATGGATTTAATATCTCTTGCTGGGAAACAAGCTCAATTAACCATTGATGAAAATGAGTTATTGATCCTGAATTCAGCTTTGAATGAAATCTGTAATGGTATCTCTTTTCCTGAATTTGAAACCAGGATTGGGGCTTCTAAAGAAGATGTCTGTGCCTTACTTAATGATTTAGGCCAGATTTTAGCCAATATGATGGCTTGAGAAGATCCCGGCTCCTGCGGCGTTTTTTTGTTCCGCAACACTGTTTGGAAATATCTGAACTCATCCCGGCAGGCTATTTTACGATAGCCTGCTTCTCACCTCAAAATCCCCACACCCGTCGTAAGATTGGTCTACAGACAAAGTAGTACATGCTGTTGGTGATATTGCTACTGCTCCTGATACACAATGGTTTGCTCAAACGGGGACTGGGGGTGTATACACCAGTAAAGGGAAACCTGCTAACTGGGTGTCCTATGAAACTAGGGATGGCGTAAGAACTAGGGTTGTTTACCAACCTGCTACAGGGAAAATTGTTATAGCCTTTCCTGATAATGGACCGATGCCGAGCAGTTATAAAATATTAAATAAGATGGGTGTTTAAATGATTGATTTAGATGATAAAATAGTTTTTTTTGGCGACCTTTTTAAGGGGCGCTTAGATAATGAAATACTCCAGGATGCCATTGAGTATGTAGGGCATGGTGAAAGAGGGTTAGCTTTTGAAACGATTTGCGATCATTTAAGCGAGTATGACGTACCGATTAGTCAGTCTGAGTACGATTTAGCAATAAATATTTGTAATGACCTTAAAATGGATGTTAATGACATTAGCTTAAAACATTTAAGAAAATTAATTATCGAGTAAACATCCCCGACTGTCGTCGAGGAGGTAGTTTACTCTGGCGAAAAAGGCGCGTCGGGGCAAAAAGTTGCTGCTGTAGAAATGCCTTAGCAAAAATGGCCTGTAACTCACGGAAAATACAGGGAAAAGCTGGTTTTATCACAGCAACCTGCGTCGGAAATAGTTGTTGTTGAGAATAACGCGCTGAGTGCTGATCAAATTGGTGGTTTTGCAGCAAAAGCCAAAGGCTGTGAGGCTCGCGGCGACTGCGATAAGATCGTCAAGGAAATGGAGGATCTGAGTCTCAATCAACAGAAAGAAATGATTGCGGTCTGTTCCACCAACCCGTCAGCCTGTAAAGAGAAATACGGTGATATCCCGGCTAATGGCATGCTGGTTCGTAAGGCGCTTGACGGTCTGTTTGATGCTGATGTTCCGGCAGAAATGAAGAATGACTTATCTTCATTCTGGGCACAGCAGATGGAAGCGGAAGGTGTCGTTACCAGTACCGAGTTTGCGAGCCAGCTGGAAAGCCGGTATGGCATGGACAAACAGCAGTCTGAAATCCTGGCAATGGCGGTGCTTGGTGCAGTGACCGGCGGGATGGGCAAAGCTGGCGCGTCAACACCAGGCAAAACGATATCGGCCAAGCCCGAATGGTTGCAGAATGTTCAGGCGGGTAATAAGTTTAACGCAGAACAGTCTAAAAATTATCCGTACAATGAATTGTATGTGAACAAACCTAACGGAAACGACTATTATCGTGTTGATTCGTATAACCCGGCTACAGGTGAGATAGTGTCACGTAAGTTCACACAATTTGCTGATGTCACAGAGGCTACGGCGACCAATTATATCCGGGAGGCTGTGAATAAGTATCCTGCTGGCGCTACAGTTGCAAATGTTCCGTCCAGTGGAGATCTTGGAGGCAGCTTATTGAAAGGGAAAAATATACTAGAAGTCCCTCCGCAGGCAAAACCTATTCCGCAATCAATAATTGATACTGCTAGGAAATCTGGTGTGGTGATTCGTGATACAAATGGTAAGGTGTATAAATGAGCCAAAATGTTTATTATTGCAAAACATGGTCAGTTGGATATAAGGAGCCAATTGACTTATGGATGGAGAAAAAAGCTTATAAAAAACATGAGGCTGGTGACGCTTATACGGTTCTCATCGGTTCTGATTCTACTCCGTCGTGCTTCATTAATATAATGAGGAATAGTGGGTGGGTAAGTGTAAGTTTTCTTGATGAACATTTAAGAGAATATCTTCTCTACAATTTCCAAATGCTGGGTGTTGAAACATTATTTCTATCAATGGCGGTTTATAGAGAGTATGATGGCGATACTGACATAGTAATCAATGGGACAACGTACCATTTTAAAGAAGATGGGCATACTATAATTATAGAGGATAATGTTTCTGAAAATACTTCAGAGAGAAGTGAAACTTATTCTGATGTGGTAGGGAACTATGATCGATTTCCCGAATTTGGGAAATATGATTCTTTGATTAGAAAAGAACGATAGAACTATTCAGCTACTGACAGACGCTTCTGAGGCGTGTGTCGTGGCATCACGTCTTCATACTGATATGATTGTGGGGTAGCAGACTAGGTGTCACGGCCGGGCGGTAGCGTCTGCAGGGCCAAAAACGCTTAACAGCGCAAAAAGTTGCCGTTCCGGAAGTTCAGCAGGGAAGAACGATTGTAACTCACAGAAAGGACAGGGAAAAATCGCCTTCGCCACCATAGTCCATACCAGAGAGAGTTGTTGTAGAGAATAACACGCTGAGTGTTGCTCCTCCGGTTCCGGTGCCTGTTCCCGGGGTTCCGGTAAGCCCGGGAGATCAGGTCACCAAAAACGCCAATGACAAAATAGCATCAGCTGTGGATGATCTGTTTGATGCGATTGATAAAGCCACTCAGTGTAGCTTTGGGCGTGCATGTTCTTCGGATGATTCAAATCAGGAATCGAAACCCAACGTTGCCGGTAACATGACGGATAACGAGAAGGCTGAATATGGTGGGGCTGGTTCAGGAACGCCGGGCGGCTGGGAACCGCAGGATGAGGAGAATGCGCGGAACAACGAAGCTCATAACTCAGCTAATGGAAAGAATTTAAGTTCTGAATTAGTTGGTAAAGAAATTGCGAGCGGGCATGCTTTTGAGAAACACGTTCTTCAGCAAGGTGAGTTCACTGGCCTGGGTATAAGAACAAGAGCTCGGTTTGCACGACACATTGAAAATGATGTTAAGAATCCTACATCTACTAAAGAGCTGAGCAATGGTCGGTCAGCTTATTGGGATCAATCTACAGGAACTGTTGTAATCCGCAATCCTAAAGCATCAGATGGTGGAACCGCTTTTAGGCCTGTAAACGGTAGGGCGTACTTCGATAATTTGAGGTGATGAATGGATGTAATATCTCTTGCTGGGAAACAAGCTCAATTAACCATTGATGAAAATGAATTATTGATCCTGAATTCAGCTTTAAATGAAATCTGTAATGGTATCTCTGTTCCTGAATTTGAAACCAGGATTGGGGCTTCTAAAGAAGATGTCTGTGCCTTACTTAATGATATAGACCAGATTTTAAACAATATGATGGCTTGAGAAGATCCCGGCTCCTGCGGCGTTTTTTTTTCGCAATACTGTTTGGAAATATCTGAACTCATCCCGGGAGGCTATTTTACGATAGCCTGCTTCTCACCTCAAAATCCCCATACCCGTCGCAAGATTGTATCTTGCCTGATTATTCTTTTCTTTTAATAAGTTAGCGTGAGTATGAAGTTGTATTTTTAACGCAGTGCTAAAATATAGAGTCGTCATTTTTTAGACAGTGAATCTGATACGAATCCCCAAAATGTTATTGTTGAGAATAACTATCTTAGCGTGCCTGAGAAAACTGAGCTTGAGATAGCAAAACAGACGCTTAAAAACAGGAAAGATCCGGCAGAGTGCGAAAAGGCGCAGCCGAAATATGATGCATTGATTGAAAAAGATATTGCCAGCGATAAAGACGTTATTGATGCCTGCGGTAATGGTAACGCGGGAAGCTCAGCGTGTGCTGGTGCAAGACTAAAAGCCATTGCCTCAAAAGAGGGGTATGAAGATGGCCCTTATAACTCGAATTATAGCCAACAGTACGCTGATGCGTATGGGCAGATAGTCAATCTCCTTGATATCACTAGCGTTGATGAACAGAATCAGCAGCAGGTGAAAGATGCCATGTTTAACTATTTCATGGTCACCAAAGGGGTGGATCGTCAGACCGCAGAAAGCTACACCGAAACGAAACAGAGTCTGGAGATCATTGCGGCTTCGTTAACACCAATTTTGGGATCTGCTGCGGCAAAACAATTAAGGAAGGTGCGAATAAGTCCGAGATGTGAGATCATCGTGTTGTAACCTGAACCCAGAATGAGTAACCGGATGAGCCAGCAACTGACTTTTGCCGACAGTGAGTTTTCCAGTAAACGCCGCCAGA
>NZ_JBMKHT010000071.1:0-12843 GCF_049238165.1 Enterobacter cloacae complex sp. IR5422
CAGGGCCAAAATCAGCCACGAAGAGACGATTTTGGGCTGAAAATTGGAAAATTGAGCCACAGGACGTCGATAAAGGACGGTTTGGGGCGTCATATCGGGAGCTGCGGACCACTTAATCGCAACTTCCCTAAAAGATTTTCAAAAGTCTTATTATTAGCTTCTTGTTGCTTCTGCTGTTCTTCTACCACCTGAGCACCATAGATAGACGAGTTTTTCTGAATCTGTTGTTGGTACTGTTGTTGGTATTCCTGTACTGCCTGTATACCCTGCTTACTCGTAGCTGCTGCGGCTGCTGCCACTGGCTTACTGTTGAGTATCTTAGTCATTAGATCAAGAATATCAGCAAGACTTTTAGCAACAGGGGCAAGTGTTGAATTTCGCCAGGCGTCCCACGCTCTTGATAGATTATTCGTTGCCGTTCTATATTCTTCAAATTGTCGTGATTGCTCTGCTGTTAACTGAATATTTTCATTAGCAAGGCTATTTTGGTACTCTTGTTCAGTACTGAATTCTCTATATACAGTCATGCGTTTAGTAGCATCGTTAGCTACAGTTTCCATCATCTGTACAATCTGAGCCTGACTAAAGCCCATTTGTTTAGCTTGATAGTAAATCTTAGCAATAATATCTTCACCACTTTCTGCTGCTTTCTGTAACTCAAACATATTTAACTTCAATGGTTGAATTACATCGGTTAGCATAGAACCAGCGTTATTAGTGATAGCATCGCCTAACTTATCCTTAGCATCTTTCATCTGGTCGGCTACTTGATCCATAGTCAGACCTACGGACGCAAACATATTAGCTGCCTGTTGGATCTGTACTATGCCAGTTTGTGATAGTGATGCTGCCTGAAAGACTTCAAACGCCTTTTCTGATTGTTCTTGTACGTTAGCTAAAGTGGCGGCAATGGCGATACCTGCGACCCCTACCGCACCAGCGAAACCAGACATAGCTTTAGCCGTGGTTGATAGTCCGGTATTGAAACCACCAAACACCCCGCCAGCACGATCACCAAAATCACCTATATCATTTGCTGCGTTTTTTAATGATTTTTGTAATCCAGATTCATCACCTGTGATTTCAAATATCATTGATTGTTTATTATTGTTTGCCATTTGGCTTTACTCCCATCCAATTAAGCATGTTTGCTTTTTGTTGATCTGCGATCTTCTTCTCCCTTTCTGCGTGTTGTTCAGCTAAGGTTTTATTTGAAATGATGTTCAATGAATCGAGTTCATAGATACTAAATTTCGGTATATCTTCTTTCTTGATATTGCCAGTACTTAACCATATTGCCTGTAATAGTTCTGTATGCCTGATTTGTTCAATTTGTGATGAATCAGGATCAACCGATTCTTTGAAAACTAATAGGTAGAAGAAAAGCAAAACGGGCATAGTGTAGAGATCATCCACACTACACCCGCTGTTATACAATAAAGATAGTGATAGTCTGAGAATCGGATCGCGTCTTACTTTGCCTCAACTTCCTCAACATTAAAGGATTTGGCAAACACTTTACCGATCTCGGCATTTAGTTTTAGTTGTACTGTTAAATCAACATTCTGTTCAACTTGTTCAGGTGAATCAAAAATCTGTTTACCACTTTCATCAACCACACAATAGAAGATCGCTTTATATGGATCTGAAACTTCTGCGTGTTGGGTAATTGATGGTAGTTTGATGTATACAGTACATTCTGGTGTTAGTTCTACTGGTGTTAACTTCACACCAATAGCTGTCATAAGATTAGTAAAATCCATTTCGCTTTATCCTTGTTAGTTGGCTTGTAGTATTTAGTACTTAACGATATTAAGAACCAGTAACTTCACCAACCGCAATTGGAGCACCAGTAACAGAAACTACGAAATCACGAGTTACCACACCATCAAAATCACCGTTAACTACATCTGAACTTACATAACCGTTTACGATGCTGTAATAAGCCGCACCATCTTGATCATCAATGTTCTGGAAATAAGTTACTTTAACTTGAATTAGGGTTTGTGCTGCTGCGGCTGCCGCAAGCATTTCCTGACCTACAGCACCTGGTTTCCAGTTAACAGTTAGAGTTAGATCCGGTACTGAACGAGAACCAAGCAATTTCTTAGCGTACTGTTGACCGAAAGTGTTTACACTAACTACGTTAGATTCAGCACCTGCCGCTGATGGAAAAGCACCAACTTCTTCAACAACAGTAAAGGTAGTTGCCTGACCACCACCAGTAGGAGCAGTTGCGATTTCCACTTTGATATTATTGCCTACAAAAATAGAATTAAAAGCCATGTTTAATATTCCTTTATATATTTTGGGCATCATTCCTTGATACCCCTTCTGTTTATTTATATATGTTGGTTGTAGTACTTCATGTAAAGTGCTAAACCTCTTAGTAGTTCACCTGTATAGAATCCAAAGAACATTGAATTGTTCTGTGGTGTTGTAGGTGTTCCACTTCTGATAGCTGATGACCAGCCACCATTCATTACGTGATTAGCTGAAACTACGTTATAGTTCTGTTGAATTTCCGCGAATAGTAAATCAAGTAATTCGTGATCTGGATAACCTGCTATTGCCATCATTGAAGCACCAGCAAGCCATAAACCAGACATATGACCCGTAAAGCCATTATAGATAACTTCACCATCATCTTTAAATCGTGTTGGTGCGTGACCATCATTATTTTTCATGAACCACTTCAAGTAATTCATCCAGTTTTGACAGTACGTAATAATGTTCTGCGGAATAGCATAATCACCACGTTGATATAGTTCATGGACTACATCACAACCACCAAAGAACGCACGAGGTTCATAACCTGACCATGCTTCTTCATACCAGTGCTGCATAATAAATTGATCTGGTTGTCCATCAGGTGAATATGCTAATGCGTCCTGACGGTTCCATACATAAGCCTGAGCACATGGACCAGGTAAAGTAGGATGGAATTTATTAGTAAACCAATCTTGAGCATCACATAAGAACTTAATACTATTATTTAGTCTGGTTTGATCAATTGTAGTACCTTTGAAACACCATATAGCGGGTAGTTGATAACCTGGATATGGTAGACCTCGCCAACCGGAATACAGTTGAGCATATGGATCTGTGATGTTACTAAATGGTATTAGTCCGGGTGTATATGACAAACTATCAAGCATGTAATTACGAATTACACAATCACCTAAACGTGCTGTATATCCACTACTGGTACTATCGTTGAAAGTTAGAGAAACCAGTACTGAATAATCACCTGTACCACCATCATTATAAAGTGCTGGCAAATCGTTAACACAATACCAGTCAATACGACCTGAGACACCATCAACCGGATCGGTATCAAGTAATAGTGTAAACTCTTCACGTCCTGTTAGTGTTGGTTGTCCTGGCTGTTCATCACCTTCTTCATGATCCGGTTGATAAGAACTCAATTTAAAATCCAGTACATTAAACGTTTGTGTTACCCATGCCCCGTTGCTTGCTGGTAGCATAGCCCACCAACGCCAACCGAGATCATCAATAATACGAATGTTAAAATCATCAGCATATGTTCTATATGTGAAGGTGTTTAAGTCCTGTGTTTCATCATCAAAGATCCAGAAACCAACTGTAGAACTACCGTCAGAATCCATAGTAGTAGAAATCACGTTGTCATAGTACGTTCCAGCGATACCGGAAACATATTGAAGTGAAGTTACTGTATTATCCCCATAATCGGAAATCATACGCATATCTGCGGTTAAGTACTGTCCACCGTCTGGTTTAGCAATTCTGGTAAAGTGGTTCATTGGAATATCCATTGAAATAATACTGTTGTCAGTATTGGTAATGGGTAAACCGCAACGGTATCTAATAGCACCATCTTCTGTTTTTGTTTTATTAACTGTCATAGCTACAGCAAGGCTTAACGGCTTACCAGTTGTATCAACACCACTATATTCAACATGGAATGATGAACTATTATTAAACTTGAACCATATAGATTGTTGTTCAAGTGTTGTTTGTGCTGAGGCACTTTGATTAATGACAATATAGCCATCTGAATCACGTGAATATGATGCTACTTGATCACTTGGATAGAAATAATCGTATGAGATACCATCTGTAAAAGGCGTTAAAGCAATAACACTCTTACGAAAGAACATATCAAATTTATCAATATCAGAATAACCAGTACAAGTAATTAGTGAATTCTGCCATGCTAAGTAATAGATACGTTCGCCTGTAATATCCCATAGTAGTTTACATGCCTGACAGAACCACAATTCAGCATCTGATGCGTTATCAGAAAAGTCGAGCGTACCATAGTTATCAATAGGTACGTTTACTGGCCTGTTGTGCCAACGCTCATTACGCCCCATGAGATAGCCCCCCTCTGATACAGGATTCTTCGTGGCGTAGTTGAATCGGTAATTGCCGTTTATAGACGTGTCTTTGAGCTGGACTGTACCGATCTGGCTTGTTAGCCCTTCTGCCAGTACATCACCATTGCTATCTACCTTTCGGCCTGTACGGTCAACAATCCAATCAACATCATAGGTAGGGGCTTTAGTATCCCAATCAATGCTATCTTCACTGGCTAACCATGCGTAGGCAGTTGCGTTAACCTGGTTCCAACCAAGACCCGCCCTTTCTGGAAAGGCAAACCATACCGCATCGAGGTATTCACCGTAGTTAGGTGAACCATGAGGTATCTGTGTTTGTCCGTTCGTCCATGTGAACAAGACGCCCTTGAACCCGCCATGAGTTGGATACTCTGGATCTAATGGGTAATGTGCCAGTACTGGAGCTTTGCCATTACAGATCCAATTACAACGTAATGAACCATTAGGTGGATCGGGAAACGCTACCCCACGAAAGAACGCCAAATGATAGGCGTTGAAAAAGTCTTTAGCACGTTGTAGATAGTACTGTTCTTTGGTTGCCTGATACGCATAGATAGCACCAAGAATTGCTAAGGATTGTCCTTCTGTGGTTGCGTCACCGTCCGGTTGTGCCTCCCAGCCTGTTTCCGCTATAAAGTGCCTGTTGTTTGCTAAAACGTTTTGTGGGTTTAGTACAAAATGATCTGTTTTATTGTCATTAACTAAACCCGTATTACGTTCTAAAAATTTCCAATGCCCTTCAATCATCTGTTGGGCATTGCTGATATTTTGTTTTCTTATCATTCTTGTAGATCCGCCATTAGTAAGGAGCCGTACCAGGTACTCCCCCCATCGACAGTTAAGAATTGAATCACATCAATTGAGTTCTGAGTAAAGGTTAATACTGGTTCACGACCATAAGACCAAATAACATTAGAAGGCCATGAAATTTTATTTGCCCCTGTTCCCTGTGTTAAACACATAGTAATAGTTTGGCTATTTAAGTTGCTTCCACTGCCATTGATTACACTTAGTTGTGTTACTGCTGCGGTTAGTGTTGCTTTGAATACACGTTTACCATCAGACATATCAAGTTCTAAAGTATCTTCTACGTTATTTATTGTTAGAAGGTCTTGAGTGATAGTTACTTTGGTATCAATGTTCGCTTGTAGTGCGGCATCTTTAGCATCAATTTGTGCTTTTGAATACGTTCCCACATCGTTATAGTTCAAGGTTACGTTACTGTTAAGAGCATAACCGTTAATTGTAGTGATACGTAACGCAAACAATCCGTTACTTTCAGTACGGGAATATACATCACTAATATCTGCTGCTACCAATTGAATGTTAGTACCAGATAATGGCTTGTTATTGATTAAGAACGTCTTAGGCACATAAGTACTATTACTAAATGCCAATGATGCCATATCAGTAAGTTGTGTTGCCGTTAATGTAATATTAGAACTTAATGGTAATCCATTAACAGTAACCGTTTTAGCAACAAAGGTATTATTAACCTGAGTCTGTGAATACACATCAAGAATATCTGCGGCTACTAAGTTCAACGCCGTTCCTGATAATGCGTGTCCGTTTAACTGGAATACTTTCGGAACTATGTTTGAATCAATGTAGGTCTTAGAGTAAACATCACTAATATCTGCTGCCACTAAAGTAATGTTGGCTGTAAGTGCTTTACCATTGACAGTACGTGTGATTGGTACGTAGTTACTGAGATCTGTAGCGGCTGCCGCACCAAGTTCTGTTAACGTTGGTTTATCGGCACTGGTGTAGACCTTGTACCATGCCCCGTTACTTGCTGTTGAGAAGTTACGAATGTTCAGTACTGGCGTACCGGTTTTGTTCATTACTAATTGAGTACCGTTAGAACCATCAAGGTTAGTGATACCCAACATATCAACACCTGTTGGTGCGTTGGCTGCTGCGATCTTAACGAATGAGTTACCATCACGGCCTTGATAGCTTGGGAACTCGTTACCGTTCGAACCAACGCCCCAATCACCACGATAAAGTTCAACTACAGATTCATCAAGAATACCTGCTGATACCTGGTTTTCTGGTGTGAATACGTATGAGCGGGTAACAACCTGATCCATATCTGACGTATCTGATACGCTGGATAAGTACCCGTTATAAAGCACATAGTTCACGGTTGTATCGTTTGAACCTTCATCAAGCATTTCTACTTTGACTTGTACTAACTGCTGAGAATCAACAGCAGAATCAAGTACGGCGTTTTCACCTGGAACGTAGTTAACTTGAATAGTCATATCACCATATGAACTATCACCCGCTACTTTAGAGGTGTAAGTACTATCATATGTTTCTACAGTTGAAACAGAAGTTGATTCACTAAAACTTGGAAACGCTGAAAGGTTTTCAACTTGAACAAAAGTACGGGCATTTGGATCAACGTTGGTTGTATCGGTATTAATCCATACTGTAGTTAGATTCCCTAAAAATGTTTGAGCCATAATTATTCCCCATAGCTAAAAGATAGTGTTTGCGTGTGAACATATGCGGTTTCCGTGGCTTCGGCTTGGGAAGTCATAAGACTATCTTCAATTCGGATATTGAATAATGGCATTGGAAGTTGCTGGTTTAGTTCATCAAAGAAACCAGATGTATAAAGTGCTTCAAGAATCTTTTCTATTTCATCCGAAGCACTTTTAAATGATTGTCCGACAGCTACAAACTCAACTCGAAATTCACATAAATTTCTAATAGTTGATGGTACGATTTGATTGTTTACAATTTGATTTACTTTGGCTATCTGTGTACGTTGTACTGAAGAATCACCAATGTAAACCATTGTGGTATCATCTACCGTTGCTTTTGATGGATATTGTAGATTAACAATTACTGCTAATTTATTAATCAAATACTTTCTTATTGTATAGTCTGCCGTGAACATATTATATTTCCTCTTCTAAATCGATCTTGCGAATATAGTGATAGTTAGAGATACCGCTTGTATCATCATCTATTCTATTTACTAGGTATTCGGTGTTATCAATTGTGAAGGTAGTATTTAGTTTAATTCCTGACTTGGCACTAAAATATGTTACGGTAGTTTGACTATCATCGAAAAAAAGCTCGTCTTGTTCAAAAATTACGGTAATCGTTATTGATACACCATCTTGAACAATGACGAGCTTTTCACCAAAAGCATTTAATAGATACTCTATTTGCGAGTTACTAAGAAATGCTCTCATTTGTCATACCTGTATTAAGCTAGGTTTAGTACTAGGAATGCTTCATCGTGTGCTAGAGCATGAGATTGGAAGCTGAAAGTACGTAGAACAATACCCATAGAGTTACGTTGAGTTGTATCATCGCGATCCATAGTTACTGAACCCCATTGAGCCATGATGATATTTGACCAATCGCCAAACACAATAGCACCAGCGGCAACTTGAGTAGATTCAATAATACGTACTGAATCAGCTAGAATACCGTCACCCATATAGCCTTGTAGCAAGTACTTAGCAGCGGTGTTAGAACCATCTAGAGTAGTACGCAATACAGCAGCGGTAGTAGGATGTACAATAGCAACTACATTCTCAACACGGACATTAGCAGCAGCTAGAGTAGCTAGAGCACTAATAACATCGGTTTTGGTTAGAGCAGCAGTTAGGGTTACTTCTGGAGCCTTAGCAACAACATCAGCAAGAATTAGACGTTCTAGTTTTAGAGCAGCACCCTTAACCATCGCATCTTGAATATACTGTTCAGCAGTACTAGCAGATTTGATTAGAGTACGAGTTAGTTCAACAGAACCGGTAAAGATTTCTGGCTTTAGAGTGACCTTCTCAAAAGCGGCGTTATAAGATGGTGATGGAGCACCTTCAGTAACATAACCGAAGTTATCAGTGAAATCAGCAGATAGTTTAGGTAGAACTAGATTACCTTCACCTTCGAGATTTGCGAATACTTGTACAGGTAGAGTAGCAAATACTGACTGAGCACGTAGCACATCAATATAAGAATCTGCGTATACTTCTTTAACTAGAGCAGCACCGCCAACAGTAGTAGAAGTACGGACGAAATCACCCGCAGGGATTTCAGTTTTACCAGCAAAATTACCTTCACTTAGTGAACGAATTAGGCCATTTAATACGGATTTTTCCATTATGATTTCCTTATCATGATTTGGATTTGTTTTTGTATTTAGTGTGCGTTTGAAGTCCTCAACTGAAATTCCATTTTCAATTGCTTCAGACACATCAATATTTAGAACTACGCCGATTGATTCCAATTCACGTTTACGTTCCACTTCTTCTGTAGAATCTTCTACTTCAGAATCATCAGTACTTTCTTGTACATCTTCGCGTTGTTCTACAACGTCGGTTTTATTTATCATTTGTTCAAGCAAGTCTGGACGATTAGCCATTAGTGCTAATAGTTCTTCATCGCTCATACGTACTTCTTCAGATTCTTCTACTTCTTCTTGTTCAGTAATTTCTTCTTCAGATTCAACTTCAGTACTAACTACTTCTGATTCATCTTTGATTTCAGGTTCAGTACTTTCGATTTCGTTTTTATCTTCCATGATCATATCCTTCTGGTTGTCATCATTGTTATTTATCAATGAGCGACCAACTCCGGCGGATACATCGGCTGGCACTGTTACTAGTGATATTTCATATGGGGTAAAATGAGTTACATAGATAATGTTTCCTTCAATACGGTAATCATTAACTGTGTAACCAAAACTAATATGTGTTAATACACCTTCATTGATTTGTTCCCATTCTTTTTCCGAAGCATTGGAAATCTGTAATACAGCACGGCCTACCTTGTCTGAATCAATACGTGCCGCTAGTACTTTGCCAATCAAATGATCTCGGTCATGATTGAAAAGTACTGCCCCTGAATTGTTCAAACGCGATAGGTCTACATTTTCTGGATTACATAGAAGTACTTCGTTATATAACTTCCCTTCTATTTCACGTGCTACAGGAGTTTCAGAACAAAAAGCAACTTCAACGGTACGATTATCAGAATTAATCGCGGTTGGTAGGGTTAATTCCCTCGTCTGTTTTTTGATTTTCATCTAGAACTTCCTTGTTCATATTTTTCTCATTCTCTATTTCTTGAAGTACAACACGTGGATCACCACCCATTTCACTAATTACCTGTGTACGGGATTTCAAACCAGCATCAATAGCAGCTACTTCACATTGAATATCCTTCAATGGATCAAGTGAAATAGGTTTAGTAGGGATATAACGAGCACATACAAGATCATCGAAATCAGAAAAACTTAATTTCAACTTACTATTATTTAGCATTTCATTCTTTAACCAAGCTGTATAAATTGGCTTGAGTACTTTATTTATGAGTACATTAGTTCGAGTACTGAAAGTTGTAGCTTGTAGGCGTTCGGCAAGTTTCGCAGCACTAAATGACGCATCAGCAGTACTTCCCATTAGGGATTGCTTAGTGACATTTAAGCCCATTGAAATATTATCAAATAGTACATCTGTGAATTCTGCTATACCGTCAACACCATTACGGGGATCAACCGATTTAACATCTTGATTAGCATTTAATTCAAAGATAGCACCAGGTTCTAAGTACTCGTTATAAATCGCTGCATCTTGTTCACCTTCATCTAGTGCTAATTCTTTGTTACCGCCATTATTAGTAATGAATGTGGTTACACTGGCTGAGATTCGTTTAGCAAGTAATGCCGCTTCCTGGAAGTTCTTTAAGTCTGCTAAAACTTTAGTACTGGCAATTAGATCCGGTATACCGCGTTCCTGTGTGGCATCATCCATAACAAAGTAATGTAGGATTTCATTTGCTGGTACAACTTCATAACTAGTAGCATCATATGTATATGTTACTGGATTATATTTAGCGAAATAGTAGTTTACAGGTTGACGGTACTTGTTATATTCAATCCCATTACTGATATATCCATCTACCAGTACTGCGTTATTCAACTGAGTCAAACGGGCAGAATCAATAATTTCAATCTTGATAGTACGGTTGAAATTATGAATACGTACAAACGCTTCACCATCGCGGCAGCGGTGTTTCTCTAGTACTTGTGCGAATAGATCAAAAGTCATTGAGCCATCAATAGAGAATTTACTAGCATCGTAAGCCCAACGATCAAATAGTTTTTCTAGTTGTTGGTTAATGGTATGTTTTGTTTCTTCATCAACATCAATATCTACTGATGGTTTTACATAGATACCATTACTGCCTACTACACCATCTACAGAAAGCATCATGTACTTACGTGCGATTGGGTTTACTAGTGTTGCTTCACGTGATTGATTACGCCATTCTGATAGATGCCATTTAATGATGTTATTAATACTTACTGAGTTAGTACCGACACCAAAGCCGAAAGCATTCACACCATTACTAGTTGTACGAATCTGGTTTAAATCACGTTGTAATGTTTTACCAACATGTTCACGGACTTCATTAGTTTTCTGTACTGGTTTTGGTTGTTCTGGTTGTTTTTTCTTAAACCACATTAGCGAGTACCCCAACGATCTGGATAGTTAGGATCTCGGAATACAGTCATACTCTTAAATGGTCTACTAGAACCAGATGTAGGTTGACCATTCATTTTAGCCCATAGAGAATTAGCACGTTCAATATAACGAGCACGGATTGTTTCTAAGTTTGCTAATGACTCACTAACTAGAGTTTTATTATTAATTGTAATGCTGTAGTTAGCACCACCTTGTATTTTTGCTTCAATTACCGCTTCGATCTCTTCAATCATCTTACGAATACGTGCGTATTCTTCAGTATGTTTTGTTGGATCGATTACTTCACATTGGGAAGTACTGGCAATACCATTAGTAATAGTTGTACAGAATACCTTTTCTGAAGCAACGTTAGTTTCAAAGGTGATAGTAAATGATTGTTCACTATCATTATTACTGTTATCTAATGTAATTGAATTACCAGTACTGACATATGAAATAACGAAAAGTGTTTTAGCAGGAATTGTTACAAGATAATCATATGGGTTTGAAACCATATAAATCTTTTCTGGTAAAATTGCCATTGGATATCCTTATCATTTTACGTTTTTCCAAACCAGTTTGAACCCACACCAGTACGCCTAGAACGTCTGGTACTTTGGGTAGGTTGTGATTCTTCTGGTTTATTTATCTTTTGTGGTAATGATTTGGCTTTATGTTCGCGTAGTTTTCTAAACGGTTGCGTACCTAATTGTGATTGGGAATATACGATTGCGATCATTCCATAGACCAGACAATCTAGAGCCTCGTTTCTCTTCTGCCCTTTCTTTAGTCGCCATACTAATTTACCACCAGCAGGTTTTAACTCTTCGGCTGATAGTTGTTCAAAGTAATCTGATGGTAGAGTACTGGAAAAGCGTAATTGAATTGGTGCGTTCTCTGCTTCAGTACTGAGCATCAAGTTTAAAAGTTTACGAATAGTATTCTTTTGTTCATGAACATTTAGGATCTGTAGTTTATATCCGGCTTGTGTACTCTGTTTGAATAGGTCACTTGTAGTACTGCTAGAACCCTTAATAGGATGATACTTAGCCCAACGTGCGGTAAACTTCTTAACTGTATCTGTAGCGTTACCGTTCGAACTATCCACGAATACGGCAAGTGTAGGTACTATGCGACCGTCAACACTTCGGAAATCTTGACGACAGAAAGTATCTAGATCTTTCCATGCTTGTGATTCGATTTTAGTTACATCGTGACCATATAAGAATTCGTGACCAAGTACATAAATGTTCTTTTCATCAAAGCCTAATACAGTAGCTTCCAGGCGATCTAATTGTTGGTCTACTGCTATTGTTATGCCTAAAGTACTTTCAGGTATTTTATGTAGATTAAATTCATCTTCTCTTAGTGATTCCAATCGAAGTATATCTAGTTCTTTCGCATATTCATCTTCATAGGGTAATCCCAATTCATTATTATAAAATGTTTGAAGATTGAAATTATAAAGAGCATCGGCAAACTTACTAACCATTTCTGAAATAGTATTCAATGGGGAATACATACGGCTAATCTGATAACCAACTACACCCGGATCACCATCAGTACTAGTAGCTATCCATCGACCGTTATCGATCATTTGGTGGCGTGTATGCTCGTCTATCTCTTCCTGACAATGAGGACAAATTAAACGTGTAGTTGTACTGTCTGGTATTGCTCTACCATTCTCAAGTTGTTTGAATTCAAATGCTACTTGTTCCCATTCAAAAGTATATTCATGACCGCAAGTGTGAGTAACAAACCAACGGCGTTTATCAGAGAGGTTATATTCTGAGTTAATTAAATCATCTTTATATAATGGTGTACTTGAAATAACTACTAGGGAAGGTGCGAATAAGTCCGAGATGTGAGATCATCGTGTTGTAACCTGAACCCAGAATGAGTAACCGGATGAGCCAGCAACTGACTTTTGCCGACAGTGAGTTTTCCAGTAAACGCCGCCAGACCCG
>NZ_JBMKHT010000072.1:0-12692 GCF_049238165.1 Enterobacter cloacae complex sp. IR5422
TAGAGTGGTCAAAGCGGTGAATCTGAAAGAGATCCACATAATCCATACCTAAGCGCATCAGGCTATCGTCAATAGACTGAAAAATGGCCTTGCGGGAAAGAAACCCGGTATTGGGTGAGTTGCGCCACGGAAAGAAGGTCTTTGTCGCCACAACGATCTCATCGCGTCTGGCCATTTCTCTCAGCGCTTTTCCAGTGATCTCTTCAGAACTTCCGCCCGAGTAGATATTCGCGGTATCAAAAAAATTAATGCCCGCTTCAAGCGCCTGTCGAATGAGCGGACGTGACGCCTTTTCATCCAGGGACCAGGGTTGAGGCAAACGTTCAGGTTCACCATAGCTCATACAACCGAGACAAAGGCGGGAGACTTGCAAACCGCTACGACCCAGATTCACATACTTCATTCTGTGTTCCTTCTTTTATTGCCAGCAATTCTGTATGTGACAGGGTATTGCACTGACATAAAGGGAACCAGCATGCGCCATCGAATGGTGTTTTGAGTTTTTTTCACAAATCGTCGTTATCGACAGTGAAAGACGAGAAGCGAGAGGGTGATCAGAATTAATAACAGATTGATGTATCGGCTCGTGATTAGCTATCAGATGTCATTTAACTATTCTGGGTTTGAGGAATATACATAATTTACGACAGCACCAGAAACAGTATAACAAACTGTTTTAAATGGATATTAATCAAATGGCGATTCAAACTCACAGTTATGAACTCAGTTTTGGTTCATAACTGTGTTAAACGCTGTCCAGAAATCACTCGATGTTACGTCTGTTAGTTCATGAACTGTTCGTTCTAATTTTATTATGTACGTCAGGTTTTAGTGTTCAGTAATATTACCTTTTACTCGATGATCGATTGTTTAGCACCTCTCCGACAACCGGAGCAGCGGTAAATGCGTTTGGCCAGCCAGCATAGAAGGCGGCCTGGGTAACGATCTCACCAGCTTCCTCAACAGAAAGTCCATTATCCATTGCTCTATTGAGGTGATAGCCAATCTGCGCGCTCTGTCCGGATGCAATTAACGCGCTGATCGTAATCAGGCTTCTGTCGCGGGGTTTCAGCGCGGGTCTTTGCCAGAGATCCAGGAACAGTGGATCTGCAGTGAATTTAACCAGGCCCGGAGATATTGGGCCAACATTTTTCTCCACTGTCTCTGAACGCTGCTTTTCTGCTTCCTGATTGAGAGGAAGCAGGTCCGGAGAAGCTTCAGGAAGTGCATCTGCCGTGACGCCACGAGTTTCAAATACTGCTTTGGTCACGCTGACGGCTGACATGGCATTTGGCCAACCTGAGTAGAACGCCAGATGGGTAATGATTTCTGACAATTCCGCTGGCGTAACGCCATTATCAAGGGCAATGTCTATATAGTGCTTAAGGTCGCCAGGCTGGTTTCTGGCAATTAGCATGGAGACGGTCACCATACTACGATCCCTGGGCGAGAGGGCATCGCGTGTCCACAGATCTTCAGCAATAGCTTCTCGACCAAAGCGCGCAAGAGCCGGTGAGACAGAACGAATATCAGCTTCAGAAATCGCTGAAGGTTCAATTTTCATCATAGCTTTACCTCTTGTTTCCTCAGCATTAGCAAAATCAGAAATAACAAGCGACATGGCCGCCGCTGCAATTACGCTTTTCATGTCAATCCTCACTGGTCAACGGTGCGGATCCTGTTTGATTCCGCCTTTGTTACGAAGAAATACCGGTTTTACCGGGATAGCGTCCTTACTGGTGCTCATATGCGCCGTTTGCCTGAGATAGTCACGGAAGTGTGGCGTTTGTCGGTGCAGTTGATACGCTTCCTCACTGGCGTAAATCTCATAGAAATACCAGCGGTTCGGAGTCTGTGAGTCTGTAGCGGAATACATGGCTAACACGCCTTTCTCTACTTTGAGTGACTCAGCCATTTCAGGCATGACGATGTTTTTAAATTCGGTCTGAAATTCAGGCTTTACCTCGACGATCACCAGATTATTAATGGTTCGCTCATTCGGTATGATGTGTTTGTCCCCCAGAAATTGGGGCTCCAGAGTGATTTTATTTTTCCAATCGATAATGTCAGGTGCCCGGGCAGCGAATGCCTTGTATGGTTCAGCATTTAGATGTTTGCGGTAAGCACTCTCGTTTTCATAGAGTTCGACCATGAATGCCTTATGTGGATTGTCGCTGCGGTGCAGGGCGTACATCGCCAGCGTACCTGCTTCATGATCAACCGAAGCGGAAATCGTCTGTCTGGCTACGTCTGCAAAATCTTTGTCCCGATCGTGCCTGACGCCAAGCTCAAAGATATTCATCACTACCTTATCCGGCGCGTCCAGTTTTGTTGCAAAGACAGGGCTGCTTATCAGCATGCAAATTAAAAGCATAAGAGTCTTTTTCACGATGATCCTTTTACTGAAATGGCTGTTTAAGACGTTCTATAAGTTGGTGTTGGTAAGAAGGTAACCGATCGCTGCTGGCGCTCTCAAAGACAAGGGGAGGAAGCCACGTCATACCTGCGTGCAGGGCGCTTGCCTTCATCGGTAAAAACACATCCGCGAGCGATACCCCGATCCTGCCGTCCGGCCCGTAAGTAGAGCGTCCCCCCGCAGCCGTACTGACTACAAGCATCTCCTTTCCCTGCCACAAACCGGGTCCGACACTCCCCCAGGTTTCATTCAACCAGGCCTTCATCATCGGCGTAATATTGAACCAGTGTGTCGGGAAGATAAAAACGACACGACTGTGTTCACGCATCATTTTTCGCTCCGCGTCGCCATTAATCCGTCGTGTGTCATAGCCATACAGCGTCTCAAGGTTGCGAACCGTCACGCCTTCCAGACTCTCAGCGGCTTCCTGCAGCCCTTTTGTCAGAACTGAGCGTTCCGGATAAGGGTGAGAGACGATAACGAGCGTTTTAATGTCGGTCTTTTCACGGCTATGAGCATGACTAATGGGCATGAGGAAGATAAAGGCAAACAAAAACAATGCTGCTGCTCTGCGCTGAAGTAACACCATCATAAACCTCCTTTGTCTTAACAGGATTGTAAAACGTTATGGTGTAACAGGAGCCAGTTCTGGCAATCCTTCTACGATATAGGTTCGCGAATTGCCGGCACGGTGTCGGATAGGAATGATCTTCTGGTACGCGGCCGAGCTATACCAGTCCTGGGCTTTTTTGAGACTCTCAAACTTGATTACAACCAGTCTGCCCTGTGCTCCAAACCCTTCTTTAACATCGGGTTCACCTCCTCTGACGATGAACCGTCCACCAAAAGGTCTGAAGGTGGATTCAACCTGAGCGCTGTACGGTTTGATAGCGTCAAGATCGGTCGCCTGAAACTCTGCGATGTAATAAGCAGGCGTTGCTGCCAGGGCTGACGCGAGCCCGGAGAGGGTGAAAAGAGTGGCTACCACTGTTTTAAAAATCATCCTTCCTCCTCATAAGCTTTCATGAAAGTGAATAAGGGCTACCGCGTCCAGACCTGCCTGGCGTCTTTCGTTTGCGGCGTGTTTTGCGCCATGATCCCCGTCAGAACGTGCGGCTGGTAGGTTTCTTCCAGAAACCGGATTTCCTCCGGGTTTAGTTGAAGATTTACGGCGTTTACCGCGCCATCGACGTGATCTTTTTTTGTGGTCCCTACGACAGGTGACGTGACTTTTGTCAGCAGCCAGGCGAGTGAGATTTCCGTCATGGACACCTGATGTCGTTCAGCAAGCTCGGCGACGCGCTCGATAATGCTCCGATCCTGTTCAGCCGTGCTGTCATATTTTCCGCGGGCATAGGCATCCTCGGAGGCTCGCCGCGTGTGGCCTTCTTTCCGGGAGAGACGACCGCTGGCCAGCGCGCTATAGGGGGTCATGGCGATATCATCTTCAGCGCACAGACCGAAGAGCTCTCGTTCATCTTCACGCATAATCAGGTTGTAGTGGCTTTGCACGGAAACAAAGGCCGTCAGCCCTTCGCGTTCGGCAAGGGCGTTCGCTTTCGCAAGCTGCCAGGCATAGCAATTGGATATACCAATAGCGCGCACTTTGCCCGCAGTAACGGCGGCATGAAGCGCTTCAAGCACCTCGATAACTGGCGTGTTGTAATCCCAGATGTGGTAAATGTAGAGGTCGATGTAGTCCATCCCCAGATTCTGCAGGCTCTGATCGAGCGATCGGGCTATTGCCTCTTTTCCGCCGATCCCCGCGGCAATTTGCGCGGCGGTTCGCGGCAGAAACTTGGTGGCCAGCACCACGTCCTCGCGTTTTGCCATCTCCCGCAGCGCCCGGCCAACGTATCGCTCGCTGGAGCCGTTCTGATAGGCGATGGCGGTATCGTAAAAATTGATACCCTTTTCGAGACCGTAGCGGATGATGTCCCGGCTTGCTGTTTCGTCCAGCGTCCAGCGATGCTGGCCCGTTAACGGGTCGCCAAATCCCATACATCCCATACAGATGCGGGAGACCAGTAAGTCACTTTTACCGAGCCGGGTATACTGCATCGTTATTCTCCCTCTGGATTATTCACGACGGAATTGAGCAGCTCGACAAGCCTTGAAGCGTGTTCCCGGGCAAGCGTTTTTTGCTGCGCGATTTTGTCGGCATCCCGGTCGGCATAGCTGATACCGCAGGTATAAACCGGCGCCAGCAGCTCAAGATTGCACAGCCTTGCCGTGGTCTCGAATGGAATAAGATACTCTTCTATGGCATGGCCAAAGAAACCGTCAGCGGTATAGAGCACCTGCGGCGCCCCTGTAGTGAAGGAGAGGATCAGCTTTTTACCGCCCAGTTTCGCCGTTGAGCCATGCGCGAAGCCGTGGACAAAGACCTCGTCCAGCCATTGTTTCATTAACCCGGGCAGCCCATACCATGAAAAAGGAAACTGCCAGACAATCACATCGGCCCTGAGCAGGCTTTCCTGCTCCGCAGCGATATTGAATTTTCCGTCCGGATAGAGCCAGTCCAGACGACGAATTTCAGCCTCGGGAAAGGCGGTCGCCACTTCGTCAAGGATAGTGGCGTTGGCGACAGAATGGTTCAGCTCAGGATGACCTGAAATAACAAGGATATTTTTCATTTCAATAAGTTAAAGAGGCTGGTGGATTTTTAACCCAGTATAGAGTGACACCATTATTTTTTTTTAGCGCAGTAAAGGCTCATTCACTTTTAGGCAAAAACTAATAATGGTCGACTGTTCTCATTGTACCGGTCATCATGAACCCGTGAACTACGCTGTGATGCCCAGTAAACGTTCTGCATTGCGAAACGCGATGGCCTCTTTTTCAGCCTTATTGACCGGCAGACAGTCGATAAATGTTTTTACACCGTCCAGGGTCTGATAGGGATAATCAGCGGAGAACAGGATCCTTTCTGCCCCCATTAACGCGTAGATAAACTGGAAGTGCGGCAGCGTCAGCATACCTGACGGGGTAACGTAAACGTGCTCCTGGAAGGTTCTCGTTAGCGTGCGTGACAGACCCGTTGCAGCCAGTGGAAGGCTGTCATCAAGACGCTGCAGCCAGAAGGGCAGCATCTCCCCCCAGTGGCCACTGATTACCTGCAGGTGGGGATATTTATCAAATGCGCCCGATAACATAAGCCGTAACAAATGGATCCCGGCTTCGTGATGCCAGCCCCAGCCAAACATAGAGAGCCGGGAGTTGACCTCTGCGCTAAAGCCCGTGAAGTAGGCCTGTTGCACGCTTTTAAACGGTAATCCGGGATGAAGATAGAGTGGCACATTCAGTTTATTAAAGCGGGAAAGCAGGGAGTCATAGTCAGGATGATCGAGAAAGCATGAAGAGGGTCGGCCATTCAGAAGTGCCCCCTTAAACCCCAGTTTTTCAACTGCGCGGACAAGCTCATTTTCAGCATCTTTCGGCTGTGCCCAGGGAAGTGTGGCAAATGCCGCGAAGCGATCCGGGTGATTTCTTACCGCCCCGGCAAGGCGATCGTTTGCCGCCGTATTTAATGTTACCGCTTCATCCTCGGGTGCCAGCTGGGGGAATCCGCCCACAGAGAGTATCTGCAGGGTAATTCCAGCCTCATCCATATCCCTGAGGCGGCGGCTTCCCAAATCAGCGCCTTTCGCGTTTATCAGCGCATTCTTTTCTATCTGCGGCCGGCTTCGGTCAGGATTATGACCATCAGCGACGGTTTTCCCCCAGTCGCCAAGGAAAGGCGCCTGCTCAAGCGCAACAGGCATACACGCTCGCCCTAACTCGCTGTCGAGATAATGTTCTTCAAGGCAAATGATTTTCATATTCTCACCCTTCATACAAAGCAGTAAAAGTGATACAGATTAGGATCGCCCTGAACTGTCCATACGTGAATGTGATTCATGACAGTCTGTTCCGGATGGGCTTTACACCATCGGTTTTTCCCAGGCGCCTCGTGTATCCACTCTGGTCTCTGCGGCGAGTTGTTCCAGCAGGATGATTTCCTCATCGCGTAACTGGATGTCTGAAGCGCAGGCGGCGTCCAGCACGTGATGGGCTTTAGTCGCACCAACGAGGGGAAGGGTACCTTTTGCAATAGCCCATGCGATGGCTATCTGTGCAACGCTGGCATTCCTTTCGGCTCCCATTTTTTTCATGGCGGCGGTTAATCTTTCAATCTGCGGCAGTACAGAGTTATAACTTTCGGCCCGGCCACTCCCGGCAGGCATGGGATGATTTGAATCATAACGACCACTGAGCGCGCCTTGCTCCAGGACCATGTAAGCAAAGAACGTGATGTTATTTTTTCGGCAATAATCAAGGATCCCGGCCTCTTCAGAAGCGCGATAGAGCAGGCTGTAGTGATTTTGTACTGCACTGAGGGAATAACCGGAAGCGTTAAGGATTTCGTTGGCGCGTCTGATTTGTGCCAGATTGTGGTTGGAAACACCTACGCGTTTGACCTTACCGCTTTGTAAAAGTGGGATCAGTCCTGGCGTCCATTTCTCAACGTCGAGGGGATTATGGATCCAGTAGATATCAATCGCGTCCACGCCCAGACGTCCGAGGCTGGCCTCAAGCATATCGCTGACAGGCTGCGCTGACTGTTCGTTCGCAATCTGCGGTGTGAATTTGGTGGATAAAATCATATCCTCGCGGGGGAACTGACGGACTAATGCTCCCAGCGCTGCCTCGGAACTCCCCATGCCATATACTGCTGCGGTATCCCAGAGATTGAGGCCCTTACTCATGGCCGTGGTGAACACGTCTGCCATCTGAGTATCAGAAAGATGATTGCCGAAGACGGTGTCGCCACCGGCGAAACCTGTGCCCCAGGACCATGTGCCCAGCGCGACGGAAGGTAGTGTTTTCATATTCAGCTCCTGTAAAAAGGCCGGAACATTGCTGACGTAAACCGGCCAAAGAGGGTGAGTAACGATGAAAGACAGATGAATGAATTAAGTTGGCTGGCGGAGGGCATTTAACAGCGCCACACCGACACCGTGCGCTGAAGCGGGATTCTGCCCCGTGATAAGGCGTCCGTCGGTAACCACGTTTTCAGACCAGTTCGGGGCTTCATGATGAAGCGCGCCATGCTCGCGGAGTGCAGTCTCAAGCAGGTAGGGAACCACATCTGTGGTGTGAACTTCTTCCTCTTCCTTGTTGGTAAAGGCCGCCACGTTTTTGCCTTTCACCAGGTATTCGCCGCTGCTGAGCTTTGCGTCAACCAGTGCCGCAGGCCCGTGGCAGACGGCTGAGACAATCCCATCACTTTCATACACTTCGCGGATAATACGCTGGGCATCATGGCTGTCGCGGAAATCCCACATGGTTCCATGCCCGCCCGCAAAGAAAACGGCGCTGTAATCGGTACCGTTCAGCTCGGATAACGCAGGCGTTGTGGCCAGGCGCTGCTGAAAATTGGTTTCGTTCCAGTACCAGGCGTTGACAGGATCACTGAGGTCAAATCCATCCACCGGCGGCTGTCCCCCGCGAATGCTGGCTATCATCGTTTTTAGTCCGGCATCTTCCAGTACTTTCAGCGGATGGGTCAGCTCGGCCAGGAAAAAACCGGTTGGAACACCGGATGCGCCTTTAATCGGATGGCTGGAAACGACACACAGCACGGGTTTATCTGCAGGTTTCATATCGGGCCTCACTATTTATTTTTGTATTCAGCGGCAAAGAGATTTTCCCAGTTAATAAAGGAGCCAAGCGGAATGCACTCAAAGCTTAATAAGCCAGTTTTTGCCAGCGGGAATTCGGCCATTACGTTCATCGCTTCATCGACAGAGTCACATTCAAGAAAAATAGCGACGCCAGGTCTGTCCTGACGGAAGTAAATGTCGCGGATGAAGCCGGATTTATACAATCCCCAGGCGTGCAGCGCTTCAGCGTTAAGGTGTGGAGCATATTTTTCCAGCGATGCTCCAGGTGCGGGGATATCCAGACATAAAATTCGCATCATAGTCTCCTGAACTCAGGTCGTTGTAGAAAGAGATAAAAGTATAAGAGGCGAATTTCACGAAGATTAGAGGAGCATTGACTTAAGCATCTTTAGACTGTACTTAATAATCAGGCGGAGATTGCTTTAGGAAAACATTATGAATAACGCCCTGTATAACCAGATACGGATCTTTCAGAGCATTGCACGTGAGGGCAATATTTCGGCAGCCGCAAGAAAACTGGAAATTACGCCTCCCTCCGTCAGCAATGCGCTTAAGCTGCTGGAAGATCATATTGGCCATCCGCTTTTTGTGCGTACGACCCGCCGTATTGAGCTGACGGAAACCGGGCAGCTGTTGCTGGAACAGACCGCTGCGGCGGTGGAGTCGCTGGAAAATTCGCTTGAAAGCATTCGCGACCAGAATCAGGAGCCCTCTGGTATCGTGCGAATCACGCTCTCGCGTTTTGCCTATCTGTTAATTCTTAAGCCTGCAATGGCGAAATTCTGTCAGCAATATCCGGGTATACAGCTTGAAATTTCGGTTTACGACGGTACCGTGAATGTTATCGAAGAGCGTTTTGATCTTGGGATCCGTTTTGGCGATATCCTCGAAGGTGGGGTGGTGGCGCGGCCGTTAATGAAACCCTTTCGTGAAGGGTTATATGCATCATCAGCTTATATCAGCGAGCATGGAATGCCCGAGGTGCCGGCTGACCTCAGTCAACACAAGCTGATTGGCTACCGTTTTATTACTAACAACCGCATCCTTCCGTTGATTCTGAACGATCGCGGAGAGCAGTTGACGGTTGAGATGCCCGGGCAGTTAATCAGCAACGATATTGACGTTATGGCAGACGGGATCCGTAACGGCCTGGGAATCGGACGTTTGTTTGAACCCATCTTGCAGTTACAGCCGGACAGGGAGCGCTTTATACCCGTGATGGAGAGCTACTGGAAAACCTACCCGCCAGTGTATCTCTATTACCCCAAAAACGCGGGTAAAACGAAAAGAGTGAAGGCCCTGATTGATTTTCTGATATCCGCTACGGGACGATAACGCCTCGTTCAGTATGGAGGCGCTATTTCACAACCCCAGCGGCCGGGGCTCCTGTATGAACTCAATCAGAAGGCGAAGCCCGGTCGGTAGTTGCCGGCGGCTTGAATAATAGATATGAAAACCTTCCTCCAGCGGGGACCACTCCGTAAGCACCAGGCGGAGCCGTCCATCCTTCACATAGGGTGCAACAAGAGGCTCCGGAAAATACATCAGGCCGGCTCCGCCTAAGACGGCCACAAGGCCCGTTTCAGCCTGATTGACCGTCACAGAGCCTGGCACAGTGATTTGGTACGTTTCGCCGTCTCGCTCAAGTTCCCAGCGATAAATCCGATCGTCGCCGAGACGATTGCTTATACAGCGATGGTGTAATAAATCATCAGGATGTTCAGGCGTTCCGTAACGTTCCAGGTAGTCTGGGGATGCGGCGATAACCCAGCGAATATCGGCAGATAAACGCCGGGCAACCATGTCTTCCGGGACGGTGCCACCATAGCGGATACCGGCATCGAAGCCCGCATCAGTGACGTCAACCATACGGTTGCTGGCCACAATATCGATTTCAATATCGGGATAGCGATCCATAAACGCGGGCATAACTGGCGCAAGCAAAAGATTGGCCGCTTCAACGGCAGCATTGATGCGGATACGTCCGGTAGGGGTATTACGATACCGGTTAAGCGATTCAAGCGCGCCTTCTATCTTGTCGAAAGGCAGAAGGACAGACTGAACCAGTTCTTCACCTGCAGCCGTAGGTGTAACGCTCTTGGTCGTGCGATTAAGGAGGCGAACCCCGAGCCGGGTTTCCAGTCCCTTCAGGGCATGACTAAGCGCTGATGCACTGACACCTAATTCAATCGCCGCACGGCTGAAACTGCGATGACGTGCAATAGCCATGAAATAAATGAGATCGGCGACATCAGCTCTGCTTATTTGCATACAGAATCGTTTTCCTTGTGCGTTAAGGCCCGAATGTGTTGATACGGAAATGATATACACCATAGACCGATTAGCGCTAATCCGTTGCTGAATTTATTTCACAAGTCCATCCGCTCATCGCCTCTCACTGAACACGTTGTGCTTCGTTATTCTTGAAAATTATGCGCTCTGGCCGTCGGTCAGGGCGGAACATTCACCTAACGGAGCCGTGTATGAACTATACGCATCTTGGCCGCACCGGCCTGAAAGTCAGCCGCCTTTGTCTCGGAACCATGAATTTTGGTGACGTCACCGACGAGAAAACCAGCGCCCGCATTCTGGATGAAGCGCTTGAGGCGGGTATAAATTTCATTGATACAGCAGACGTGTATGGCACTGAGCAATCACCCGATATCCAGCAAGGTTCGGGGCTGTCCGAGGAAATTATTGGTCGCTGGCTCCAGCAGGGTGGCCGCCGTGACCGTATTGTTTTGGCGACGAAAGTCTATCAGCCTATGGGGCCAGGTCCGAACGATCGCCGTCTTTCTGCTTATCATATTCGCAAGGCCTGCGAGGACAGTTTGCGACGGCTTAAGACGGACCATATTGACGTCTATCTGATGCATCACATCGATCGCTATACGCCATGGGAAGAGGTCTGGCAGGCCATGGAACTCCTTGTTCAGCAGGGAAAAGCGCTTTATATCGGTAGCAGCAATTTCGCGGGCTGGGACATTGCGACTGCGCAGTCAGTTGCCACGGCTCGTCATTCTCTGGGCCTGGTTGCTGAGCAAAGTCTCTACAATCTGACTGCCCGGACTGTTGAGCTGGAGGTCATTCCCGCATGCCGTCATTTTGGCCTGGGACTGATTCCCTGGAGTCCACTTGCCGGAGGGTTGCTTGGCGGCGTACTGAAAAAGATGGAAAGCGGGCGCCGTGCAAGGCCCGCGTTTTCCCGTCTAATCGAACAGTATCGTCCACAGCTGGAAGCCTACGAAGGATTATGTGAGGACCTCGGCGAAACCCCTTCCGATGTGGCGCTTGCCTGGCTCCTGCAGAATCCTGTCGTTACTGCTCCACTTATCGGGCCTCGTACGGTCGAACAACTCCAGCAGGCGCTGCACGCAACGACAATCACGCTATCAGACGACACCATGAGCTGTCTCGACGAACTCTGGCCCGGACCCGGGGGAGAAGCGCCACAGGCTTATGCCTGGTAATGACCAAATTAATGAATCCTTTCTTCGCTATAGGGAGTTCCAGTTTATGAGCAAGATGATGCATGACCAGCATTCTGCTTCCGTACCCGCTTCCCGGGATCGTCGCAATTTTCTGATCGCCGGAGCCGGTCTGGCGTTGGCCGCAACCCCGGGTACGACGCAATATCCGCACCTAATAGAAAACAGCGGTGCACCGCAAGTCCGGTTGACGGACAGCGAGCTACGCGAAATCGATGCGGCGCTGGCCAAAATCCCATTGCAGGGCGGTCGCGCCGATCCGTTTACCGAAAGTCAGTTTGATAAAAGTTAAACGGTAATGGCCACCTTTTTCACATCAGTGGCCAGGGAGACCCGGCAACGCCGGGCCAGGGAAGGGTGTTAACGGTTCTGTATTGCTGAAGGCGGCGTGAGTGAAGGGGGCGTATCAGGAAGCGGGGGAATGATCCCGTCGACGGGGTGCGGCAGATAGAGTGCCTCGAGTTCCGTGATTTCAGCATCGCTAAGTGTAAAGTCCAGTGCGCTGATAGCCGTGGAAAGATGTTCTGGTTTGGTCGCGCCAATGATCGGGGCTGTGATGACCGTTTTTGATAGCAACCAGGCAAGTGCAACATGGGCTCTTGGCACATGGTGCTTTTCAGCAATGCTGGCAACAATATCAATAACGGGCTTATCCAGAAGGGCTGCGTTCTCGTACATTTTTAATGCAAAGGCATCGTTTTGCGTTCGTCGGGACGTGACACTCCAGTCGCGCGTAAGCCTGCCGCGCGCCATCGGACTCCAGGGGATCACTCCAACGCCCTGGTCTTCACACAGGGGCAACATCTCGCGCTCTTCTTCCCGGTAAAGCAGGTTGTATTGCGGTTGCATCGTAATAAATCGGGTCCAGCCGTTACGCTCTGCAGTATGCTGCATTTTTGCAAAGCGCCAGGCTTCCATAGATGATGCGCCGATGTAACGTACTTTTCCTGATTTAACGAGGTCATGCAGAGCCTCCATGGTCTCTTCAACAGGCGTAGAGTGGTCAAAGCGGTGAATCTGAAAGAGATCCACATAATCCATACCTAAGCGCATCAGGCTATCGTCAATAGACTGAAAAATGGCCTTGCGGGAAAGAAACCCGGTATTGGGTGAGTTGCGCCA
>NZ_JBMKHT010000073.1:0-11372 GCF_049238165.1 Enterobacter cloacae complex sp. IR5422
CGCATAACGTGACCGTCGATACCGGTCTGCCTTCGGTCAGCTTCAACGCCATCAGCGATGACAACGTGCTGAACGCGGTAGAGAAGGGTCAGGATCTGCGCGTCAGCGGCACCAGCGCCAACCTGGCAGAAGGCACCGTGGTGGCCGTGACCCTCAACGGCAAAAACTACACGGCCACGACGGCGGCAGACGGTACCTGGAGCCTGACCGTTCCGGCGGCGGATCTGGCGGGTCTGGGCGAAGCGAATTACACCCTGAGCGCGAGCGCCACCAACGGCGTGGGCAACAGCGTGAGCAACACCGCGAACCTGCTGGTGGATACCGCGCTGCCAACCGTCACCATCAACACCGTGGCGGGCGATAACGTCATCAACGCGGCGGAAGTGGCTGCGGGCCAGACCCTCAGCGGCAAGGTCGCGAACGCGGAGGCGGGCAATACCGTCACTGTGACCATTGGCGGCAACACCTACACCGCAACGGTGCAGAGCGATCTGACCTGGTCCGTGAACGTGCCGGAATCCGTCCTGACGGCGCTGGGCAACGGCGACCTGACGGTGTCTGCGACTGTGACCAACGGCCACGGCAACACGGGAACGGGCGAGCGCGAAATCGTTATAGACGCCAGCCTGCCGGGCCTGCGCGTCGATACGGTAGCGGGCGACGATGTGATCAACAGCATCGAACATACTCAAAACCTGATCGTCTCCGGCACCAGCGACGGGCTGGCGGCAGGCACAACGCTCACCGTGACCGTCAATGGCAAAACCTATGCGGCCTCCGTGCTGGCAGACGGCTCCTGGAACGCGGCGATCCCGGCGGCAGACGTCGCGGCCTTCGCAGCAGGTACGGTCACCGTGACCGTGGCAGGCCAGAGCGCGGCGGGCAACCCGGTGACCATCAGCCATGACGTGACCGTCGATCTGGCGGCGGTGGCTATCAGCATCGATGCGATTGCCACCGATGACGTGATTAACGCGGCGGAAAAAGGCGCGGATCTGGTGCTCTCCGGCAGCACGTCTAACGTGGAGGAAAACCAGACCGTTACCGTTACCTTCGGCGGCAAGACGTACACCGCGAAGGTGGATGCCGACGGTAACTGGACGGCCACCGTGCCGTCCGCGGATCTCGCGGGCCTGAAAGACGGTGACGCCAGCGTGCAGGTGAGCGTCACCAACGCGCACGGCAACAGCGCCTCGGCGGGCCGCGAATACAGCGTGGACGCGACTGCGCCAACCGTGACCATTGATACGGTCGCAGGCGATAACGTGATTAACGCCAGCGAAGCGGCTGCGGGCGTTGCTATCTCCGGCACCACCACGGCGGAAGCCGGGCAGACGGTCACCGTGACGCTGGGCGGTAAGAGCTATACCGCCCAGGTGCAGCAGGGCGGCGTCTGGAGCGTGAACGTGCCGGGCAGCGATCTGACCGCACTGGCGGATAGCGGCTACACCGTGCAGGTGAGCGTGAGCGACGCCGCGGGTAACCCGGGCAGCGCGGGCAAGACGATTACGCTTGACGCCACGCCGCCGACCGTCAGCTTTAACGTGGTGGCGGGCGATGACGTCATTAACAGCGTGGAGCACGGCCAGGCGCAGATCGTCAGCGGGTCGGCAACCGGCGCGAACGTCGGGGATAAAGTGGTTATCACCCTCGGTTCGCACCAGTACACCACCACCGTTGACGCCAGCGGCAACTGGAGCGTGGGCGTTCCGGCCAGCGTGATTTCCGCCCTGACCGACGGCACCGTGACCCTCAGCGCGACCATTACCGACAGCGCGGGTAACAGCAGCACCCAGACCCATGACGTGGTGGTCAACACCGCCTCCGTGGCGCTGACGGTGAACACCCTTAGCGGTGACGACGTGATCAACGCGGCTGAAGCCGGTTCGTCACTGGTGATTAACGGCTCCAGCGCGCAGTTCGCCAGCGGGACCCAGGTCACCGTGACCCTGAACGGCAAGAGCTATACGGCCACCATTCAGAGCGACGGCACCTGGACGACTACCGTACCGGTTGCAGACGTCAGCGCCCTGGCCGATGGCGCCAGCTATCAGGTGTCCGTATCGGCACAGGACAGCGCGGGCAACAGCGCCTCCGCAACGCATACTATCAGCGTGGATACCACTGCGCCGGTGGTGAGCATTGGGACGCTGTCGGTTGACGACATGCTGAACGCCGCGGAAGCGCAGCAGCCGCTGACCGTGCACGGTTCTTCCAGCGCGGAGGCGGGTCAGACCGTTACCGTGACGCTGGGCGGCAAAACCTATACTGCGCTTGTCGGCAGCGACGGCACCTGGACGCTCGACGTGCCGGCAGCCGACCTGGCCGCCCTGAGCCAGGGCGCGCTGACGGTCACCGCCTCGGTCAACGACAAAGCCGGTAACAGCGGCCAGACCACGCACACCTTAACGGTGGATACCGTCGCGCCAACCGTGACCATCAGCACCGTGGCCGATGACGATATCGTCAACAACGCGGAGCAGCTGGCGGGCCAGACCATCCGCGGCACCACCACGGCGGAACAGGGCCAGACGGTGACCGTCTCCTTCAACGGGCACAGCTATCAGGCGACCGTCGGGGCGGACGGATCGTGGTCGGTCTTCGTGCCGGGCCGTGATTTCCTCGGCCTGAGCGACGGGGAGTACACCATCACCGCGTCGGTAAGCGACAGGGCGGGCAACCCGGGCAGCGCAACGCACGACGTGACGCTGAACGGCGATGTCCCAACCATCACCATTAACACCTTTGCGCAGGACGACATCGTCAACGCCGCCGAGCACGGCACGCCGCTGGTCGTCAGCGGTACTACCGACGCCCCGGCGGGCCAGACGGTGACCCTCACGCTGAACGGTAAAACCTATGCGGCTACCGTTCAGAATGACGGCACCTGGAGCTACACGGTCAGCAGCGCTGACGTGGCCGCGCTGGCAGACGGCGGTTCTTACGTCATTAACGCGCAGGTCAGCAACACCATCGGCAACAGCGCCAGCGATAACCATACCGTCACGGTGGATCTCACCGCGCCGTCGATGGGGATCAGCATTGATTCGCTGCAAAACGACACCGGCCTGAGCGCAACGGATTTCATCACTAACGACAGCCAGGTCGTCGTCAACGGCTTGCTGACCGCGCAGCTCGGCAATAACGAGAAGGCGCAGATCAGCCTCGACGGCGGCGTCACCTGGATCGACCTGACCGTGACCGGCACCACCTGGCGCTACGCCGATGGCCGCACCCTGACGGACGGGACGTATCAGTACCAGGTCCGCGTGATTGATAACGCGGGCAACGTGGGGGCCACGGACAGCCAGGACGTGGTGATTGACCTGACGAAGCCTGCGGCAACCACCATTACCGTGGATTCCATTACGCAGGATACCGGCCTGTCCGGCAGCGACTTTATCACCAGCGACAACCAGATCAGCCTGAAAGGGACGCTGGGCGCGGCGCTGGGCCGCGGCGACCACGCGCAGATCAGCCTTGACGGCGGCGTCACCTGGATCGACGTCAGCGTCAGCGGCCTGAGCTGGACGTACGTCGATGGGCGCACGCTGGCCGACGGGGATTACAACTACCAGCTGCGCGTGATTGACGATGCGGGCAACATCAGCGCCACCGCCTCTCAGGTGGTGACCATTGATACGGTTGCACCGGACGCCAGCAAAACGATCGCCATCGACAGCATCAGCGACGATACCGGCCTGAGCAGCAGCGACTTTATCACTCGCGACACGTCCCTGACGCTGCACGGCTCGCTCGGCGCGACGCTGGCCGACGGCGAATACGCCCAGATCAGCATCGACGGCGGCGTCACCTGGCAGAACGTGATTGTCACCGGCAACAGCTGGTACTACGTCGATAGCCGCACGCTGGGTAACCAGACCTATGACTACTACGTTCGCGTGGTGGATGCCGCCGGTAACGTGGGAGCCAGCGCCCATCAGCAGGTGACCGTCGATACGATTGCTCCGGATGCGGCGATCACGGTGTCGGTGGATAACATCACCGTGGATACCGGCTTCGACAATAACGACTTCCTGACCAGTTCGACCTCGTACACGCTGCACGGAACGCTCGGCGCAGAACTCGGCGCGGGTGAATTTGTGCAGGTGAGCATGGACGGCGGCACGACCTGGGTATACGCCACCGTAAGCGGTACGCAGTGGAGCTACAGCGACACGCGTACCCTGACCGACGGCAGCCATAACTACCAGGTGCGGGTCGTTGACCAGGCGGGGAACGTCGGGGCCACCACCTCGCAGGCGGTGACGGTGGATACGCAGGCGCCGCAGTACGGCGTCACCATCGACAGCATCAGCGAAGATACCGGCCAGTCCGGGAGTGATTTCATCACCATGGACACCACGCTGACGATCAACGGTTCGCTGGGCAGCGCGCTGGCAAGCGACGAGCGCGTGCAGATCAGCCTCGACGGCGGGAATACCTGGCTCGATACCACGGTCACCAACCAGCGCTGGAGCTACACCGATACCCGCGATCTGCCTGACGGAGACTACACCTACCAGGTGCGGATTATCGACCAGGCGGGCAACGTGGGTTCCACCGCGTCTCAGGTCGTCACGGTAGACACCACGCCGCCGACCACGGTTGGCACGGTCGTGAGCTATACCGACGGCGAAGGCGAGCGTCAGGGCACCTTTGGCAGCGCGGTGGCAACGGACGATAACTCGCCGCTGATCAACGGGACGCTGAACCGCGCCCCGGACGACGGCGAGATCGTGCAGCTTTACCGTGACGGGGTTCTGCTCGGCCAGGTGACCATGAACGGCAGCGCAAGCTGGTCCTTCCAGGACAACGGCCTGAGCGACGGGAATCACACCTACATCGTGCGCGTCACCGACAGGGCCGGAAACTACACGGAATCCGACGGCTTTGTGCTGAACGTCGATACCAGCATCCCGACCACCACGGCGGCGATTACCGCGCAGACCACGTCGGATACCACGCCGATCGTCACCGGTACCGTCTCCGCTGACCTGGTGAACGGTGAATACCTGGTGGTGACGGTGAACGGCAAAACCTACACCTCCCAGACGGGCGGTGCGGTAGTGGTCGACCCGGATCACAACACCTGGTATCTGCAGATCCCGGACGGCGATGCGCTGAGCGTGGCGAGCTACAGCGTGACCGCGCAGGTGAAGAGCAGCGCGGGTAACGGCAATACCACCGGTACGGCGACCGGCAGCCTGGTGATTGATACCACCTCGGTGAACACCGACTGGGCAACCACGGCGGGGAACAGCAACAACTCCACCATGACCCTCGGCATGAACAGCAGCGGTCTGTGGAATATCATCGCTAACGGCCAGTCTTACTCCAGCAGCGATAGCTCGACCTATGCCGGCAATACGCTGACTAACACCCGTAACTACTACGTGGTGAGCCAGACCGCCGCCGACTTTGACCGTAACGGCACGCAGGACATTTTCGCGACGGAAAATACCTACGCCGGGTCAACGCAGGTGATGTGGACCTACGATGGCAGCACCTATAACGCCAGCCAGCTGGCAATGGGCACCACCATCTGGTACGGCGGCGTGATTGCCTACGATAAAACCGGGGATGGGTATCTGGATCTGGCGTACGGTGACTCCGGCGCGGACTCCATTACCTATCTGATCAACAAAAACGGGGTACTCTCGCCTGACGGCACCTACGGCGGCGCGGGGTTCTGGGGACAGTTCACTACCATGCGTGAAATCTCCGGCGTCGATATTAACAATGACGGCACCGTGGATGTGGTTCAGCACACCAACCGCAGCGGCGCGTACTCGTTAACCGTGATCAACAACAACGGCAACGGCACGCTCTCCATCGGTCAGAACCTGACGAACGTGTTTGTGCCCAACGCCTCGAATACCACCACGGCGGCGTCCATGACGTGGGCGGACTTCAACGGCGATGGCTACATGGATCTGTACCTGGGCAGCAGCTACAACAACAACGGCGGGGTGATCTACTACAACGACGGTACCGGGAAGCTCTCGGCCACCAAGAGCGCGGTGGAGGCCTCTAACGCAGCGGCGGGCTATCTGTCGGTGGCGGTGGACTGGAACGGCGACGGGCAGATGGACATCGTCAAGCTCAGCACCTACGGCGGCTCGCAGACGGCGACGCTGTTCACCAACAACGGCTACGGCTCCACCTGGACCGCCAGCCAGCTGGCGTCCGGCATTGCTTACGCCACCGGCGTGGCGGCAGTGGACTACAACTGGGACGGTGCGCAGGACCTGCTGGTCTCTCAGCAGAACGGCAAGGTGGTGCTGGTGCAAAACAGCAAAACCATTGCTGACGGCACCGCGATGCATCTGCACATTGTCGACAGCGAGGGCATCAACGCCTACTACGGCAATACGGTCAACCTGTACAACGCCGCGGGCGTGCTGGTGGCCTCGCAGATCATCAATGCCCAGTCCGGTATCGGGTCGAACGATACGTCCGCGCTGGTGAGCTTCTACGGGCTGGATCCGAATGAAACCTATTCGGCCGAGATCCTGAAGATCACCAACGGCGTGTCGGATAACGTCACCTGGAGCGGTCTGGAAGCGGGCAACGGCAAAGAGGGCTACGTCCTGACGGCCGAAGCGGCCACCGGCGGCCACAGCGGGACCATTACCGGAACCGGGTATAACGACACCTTTATCGCCGAAAATGGCACGTATACCTACAACGGTTCCGGCGGCTGGACTACCCATTCCGACCATGACACCTGGAGCAACACCGGCGGGATGGACGTGGTGGATTACCGCAATGCGACCTCTGGCGTGACCGTTGACCTGCGCCTCTCAACAGCGCAGGACACCGGCTTCGGCACCACGCGTCTGCTGAACATTGAAGGGATTAACGGCTCGGATTACGACGACGTCATCACCGGCAACAGCGGTGATAACCGGTTCGAAGGTCGCGGCGGAAACGACACCTTCAACATCGGCAGCGGCGGCCACGATACGCTGCTCTACAAGCTGATCAACGCTTCGGATGCCACGGGCGGTAACGGTCACGACGTGGTGAACGGCTTTACGGTCGGCACCTGGGAAGGGACGGCGGACACGGATCGTATTGACCTGCGCGATCTGCTTTCCGGCAGCGGCTATACCGGCACGGGCTCGGCGAGCTATGTGAACGGCGTGGCCACGCTGGACAGCGGCGCGGGCAATATCAGCGATTACATCCGCGTGGTGCAGAACGGCAGCAATACCGAGATCCAGGTTGACCTGGACGGTACCGGCGGTCAGTTCTCGCCAACCACCCTGGTGACGCTGAACGGCGTGCAGACGGATCTGGCGACGCTGCTGGCGAACCATCAACTGTTAATTGCGTAAAACAACGCCGCGGGGAGCGATCCCCGCGGCCTTTTGGCGTTTCTTTAGACGAATTGCGTTACCCCGGAGATTATGAAGACACATCCACAGTACGAACCCTGGCTGCAGGGCATGCTCATCATCGCGAAGCACTACCGGCTGGACTTTTCGGTGGAGCACGTTCGGGTCACGATTAACCATGAAAGCCAGTCGCCGCGCCAGCTGGTGCTGGAGGAGATGGCGCGCCAGCTTGGGCTGGGGATGCGCGTGGTGGCGGCGGAAGCGGCATCCCTCGATCCGTGGCGCCTGCCGCTGCTGGCGGAATTCACCGGCGGGCAGATTGCGGTGATCAACCGCATGGACAACGAAGGCAACGTCAGCCTGCAGTTCAGCGGCGACGGCGGCCTGGAGACGACGCTGACGCGCGAGGCGCTCGGGTCGCGATTAAAGGGCCTGATGGTGCTGCGCCCGCTCGAGTCCACGCCGGATGCCCGCGTGGATGACTACATCAAACCGTATGAAAAAAACTGGTTCTGGCAGCTGGCGCTGAAGGACTGGCGACGCTACGGCGACATTATGCTGGTGGCGCTGGTCGCCAACGTGCTGGCGCTTTCCGGCATGGTCTTCTCCATGCAGGTCTACGACAGGGTGGTACCGTCGCAGTCAGAAGCCACGCTGTGGGTGCTGTTTGGCGGCGTGATGATTGCCATCGTGTTCGAATTCATCATGCGCATGCTGCGCGTGCACATTTCCGACGTGGTGGGGAAGCGCGCCGATCTGCGCATCTCTGAACGCGTCTTTGCCCACGCGCTGCGGATTAAAAACGGCGCACGCTCGAAATCAACCGGATCGTTTATCGCGCAGATCCGCGAGCTGGAGTCGGTGCGCGAGCTGATCACCTCGACGACCATTGCGGCCCTCTCCGATCTGCCGTTCTTCCTGCTGTTCGTCTTCATTCTGTGGATGATTGGCGGTCCGCTGGTGCTGGTGGTCCTGCTCGCCGTGCCGCTGTTGCTTATTCCTGGCCTGCTGGTGCAGCGCCCGCTGGGGAAACTCTCCAGCGAAGGGATGCGTGAATCCGCCATTCGTAACGCCACGCTGGTGGAAGCGGTGCAGGGCATTGAAGACATCAAGCTGATGCGCGCCGAGCAGCGTTTCCAGAACCAGTGGAATAACACCAACGACGTCGCCGCCAGCGTCGGCATGAAGCAGCGCTGGCTGACGGGCCTGCTGCTCACCTGGACGCAGGAGGTGCAGTCCATTGTTTACGCGGTGGTGCTGCTGGTCGGCTGTTACCTGGTCATCAGCGGTGACATGACCACCGGTGCGCTGGTAGGCACCTCGATTCTGGCGTCGCGGACCATTGCGCCGCTGTCGCAGATCTCAGGCGTGCTCTCGCGCTGGCAGTCGGCAAAAGTGGCCCGCAAGGGGCTGGACGACCTGATGCAGCGGCCGATTGACGATCCGCAGCACGGCAAGAAGGTGCACAAAGCCCACCTGCGCGGCGATTATGCGCTTGAGGACGTGGGGTTTTACTACGACGAGGAAGAGAAACTCACCGTGCTCAACATCAGCAAGCTGCAGATCCGCGCCGGAGAACGCGTGGCGGTGCTCGGGCGCAATGGCTCCGGCAAAAGCACGCTGTTACAGCTTCTGGCGGGCATGCAGGAGCCGCAGCAGGGCAGCATTCTGCTGGACGATATTGCCCTCAATCACCTCGACCCGGCCGACGTGCGTCGCGACATGCAGCTGCTGAGCCAGCAGGCCCGTCTGTTCTTTGGCTCCGTGCGGGACAACATCCTGATGGGTAACCCGCTGGCGACCGACGATGAGATTCACCAGGCGCTGGTCAACAGCGGCGCGCTGGAGTTTGTGCGCAAACAGAAAATGGGGCTGAACACTATCATCAACGAGGGCGGAACGGGACTCTCAGGCGGACAGCGTCAGGCGCTGCTGCTGGCGCGCGCCCTGATCACCTCGCCGACTATTCTGCTGCTGGACGAGCCTACCGCCTGGCTGGACGAAATGAGCGAGAAGCAGTTTATTCAGCATCTTCACACATGGCTGGGTAAGCGCCGGACGCTGGTGGTGGCGACGCATCGCCTGCCGATTCTGGACCTGGTCGACCGCATCATCGTGCTGGAAAACGGCAAGGTCGTGATGGACGGCCCGCGCGACGCCATCCTGCACCAGCACGGCATGGCGCCGCAAAAGACAGCACAGCGCACCGTGACCATGAAACCGGCGGCGGTTGCAGAGGAGGGCGCGGCATGAATGATTTCTCCCGTTTTAATAGCCGACTGAAAGAGCCGCGCCTTCCGCGCGCCACGCTGGTGGCATGGTCGCTGTTCGCCCTGCTGGCGGCGTTTATCGCCTGGGCGAGCCTGTTCCAACTTGATGAGGTGACGACCGGCAGCGGTAAGGTGATACCGTCTTCTCATGAGCAGGTCATCCAGTCCCTGGAAGGCGGCATTATCCACAGCCTGATGGTGCGCGAAGGCGACATCGTCGAGCGCGGCCAGCAGCTCGCGCAGCTTGATCGGACAAAAACCGAGTCGAGCGTGCTGGAGAGCGAGTCGCGTCTGAATGCGGCGCTGGCCACGGCGGCACGCCTGAAGGCCGAAGTTAACGACACGGAGCTGATGTTTCCCGAGGAGCTGGATGACGACGTTGAGCTGGTTAAGCAGGAAACGGCGCTCTATCAGTCCCGTCGCGAGAGCCTTGAAAAGGGGCTGGCTGGTTTACGTCAGGGTGCCGAGCTGGTGCAACGCGAGCTGTCGTTGACCCGTCCGCTGGTGACCCAGGGGGCGGCCAGCAAGGTGGAGGTGCTGCGTCTTGAGCGTCAAAAAAATGAGCTTGAGAATAAAATCACCGAGATGAAAAACCAGTATTACGTCCGCGCCCGTGAAGAGCTGGCGAAAGCCAATGCGGAGATTGAAGCCCAGCGTTCGGTGATGAAGGGTCGGGAAGACTCCCTGACCCGACTGACCTTCAATGCGCCGGTTCGCGGGATCGTAAAGGATATTGACGTCACGACCGTGGGCGGCGTCATCCCGCCGAACGGCAAGCTGATGAGTCTGGTTCCGCTTGACGATCAGATGGTGATTGAGGCGAAAATTTCGCCGCGCGATGTGGCGTTTATCCATCCCGGCCAGAAGGCGCTGGTGAAAGTGACGGCCTATGACTACTCCATTTACGGCGGGCTGGAAGGGGAAGTGACCATGATTTCGCCGGACACCCTGCAGGATGAGGTGAAAAGAGATGTTTATTACTATCGCGTCTATATTCGTACCGACAGTAACCATCTGACCAATAAGCAGGGTCAGGAATTCCCGGTCTTTCCGGGCATGATTGCTACCGTAGACATTAAAACCGGCAGCAAAACCATTCTGGATTATCTGTTGAAACCGCTGAATAAGGCAAAAGAGGCGCTGCGGGAACGATAGGTGAAGGGCGTTCGGAACACCGAACGCCTGGTGAATTATACGGTTGACGTCACGTTGTGAAGGTGGCGTCGCTCTTTAGGAACCACGTTGATGTAATGCGTGACATACGCAAAATATAATCCGGCATAATTTTCGACGAGTTCGATAAACGCCGGATAGACCGATAGCCGACCATCACCCCGATCTTTCAGATAGCCCGCCTCCTGAGCTGATTTGATAATCCGGTTGACGTGGATGCGCGATACAAAAAATTCTTTTGCGAGCGTGCTGGCTGAATAGTCAATAACGGCACCATGGGCGGATTTGTTTTTCATAGCCTGCAGGTAAAGATAAAGCATAATCATACGGCCACCATCTTTATCAATAAATAATCCTACTTCAGGCAAAACCTTTCTGAACGTTAATCCCCGAAAAAGATATTCTGCCGCGCGGCGGAAGAAGTTACTTCTCAAAATATCATTGTCCAGCAGGTTTACATTAAGGAAGTTGCGATTAAGTGGTCCGCAGCTCCCGATATGACGCCCCAAACCGTCCTTTATCGACGTCCTGTGGCTCAATTTTCCAATTTTCAGCCCAAAATCGTCTCTTCGTGGCTGATTTTGGC
>NZ_JBMKHT010000074.1:0-10205 GCF_049238165.1 Enterobacter cloacae complex sp. IR5422
CGCCCCGCCCCTTCGGGGTGCCAACGCCCTTCAGGCGTCGGCATCCTTTGCCAGTGCGCTATTGTGTTATCCGTGGATTGTGCAGCTCAGCGGGGCGCTGGCCGTGACGGTGCGGTGTCCCCCGTAACCGGCCGCGCGGCGGCCGCTAACTCGCAGTACGGCGCCGCGACCCGCAGGCGGGCCGCTGTACCCGCGCGCAGGCGCGCGGCGCCCACTGCGCACCCCCGTGGGGGACGTGCGGCAGCTGCGTGGCGGCGGGCTGGGTTATGGCTTAGCAGGAAGGGGGGTTGGCCTGTTGCTCCGGTCAGTCCCGCAGTTTCCGGCGATTTGCGGCCGGTGTCCGGTGGAGTCCGGCGCGGTCGCCTTCCATGCCCTGACGGGCATAAAAACATGTAAATAAATTCCGTACTTGTATTGACTTTAAAGGCGTAATCACCGATAATTAAATCATCGGGAGGCAATACCGCCACCCGAAAAATTGCCGGTATCGGATCACTAAGGAGTAAGCATGACCACTGTTACCACCCCTTCCCAGCTGAAAAAAGAAGTCGAATCTCAGAAAGAATTATTGCTGCGCGCCTGCCTCGAAGCGTTCAACCAGCTGCCTAATCAGCGCCTGCAAGGCGCTTTCACATCGACGTATGCACTGGCGGCAAAATTAGACCAGCTGCTGCAACAAACTAAATAGCACTGACGACCCGGCCAAGCCGGGTCTTTAACAGAAAGATCGAGGACAAACGACATGACCACACAAACCCTTGAGCAGACTCTTGAAGATTTTCGTCGCCAGTGTGAGAGTTTTGCGCGCGAACAGCAGCCCCGCTGCGGCCTGATTTATGAACTGTATCAGCGCCGCCTGAGCGCGGTTATTGACGGCTATCTTGCTGGCGTTCCGGCCGAGTATCGGGAAGAACTGATCGCGGTAGCGCGGCGTGAATTTGACTATCTGACCCAAGACGAGATCGCGGAAGAAATCCGGCAGGATCGGGAAAACGATTATTGCAGCCACGGTATTGAGCGTAATTGTTGCCCGCTGGGCTGCGGAGATCTAGACGATTACTGAGCCGCCGAAAGAAAAAAACCCGGATTGACCGGGCTTTTTTCTTTCCGCTGCGCGGCCGTTTCAGTTATTACTCCGCGCTGCTTTTGGCAATTTCTGTATAGCACAATACACTACACATTAAGCTCGTTTGCTTCGACGGCTAGCCAGCAGTTAAAGGTTTCGCTCTGCCGTTCGCCGCCGCAACCTCCCTCCGCTTTCAGCTTTCCGCAAGCCTGGCATTTCCCCAGCTGCGCCTTTTGCTCCTGCCACTGTTGCCAGTTTCGGATCAGCAGCAGTTGGAAAAACTCATTCGTGGAATAGGCTGTTCGTCCTGGACGACGAACCCGGCAAAGCTCCTGTAACATTGCTTCTTCCTGTTTTGTTAGCGTGACTGTCACGCTAGCGCCTTCCTCTTTGAGTCGCGCGCGGCGCCGGGCCTGGCGAATACGGGCTTGTTCACGCTGTCGGTCATTCATATTTTTCCTCCACGTGACTGTCACGTTGAATTAAACCGGGCATTACCCCTGCGGGGCCGTTCTGCCGTGCTGCGCATCGAGCCGCTACGCGTCTCGCCCCTTCGGGCGGCGGCCACTAATGCCTCCGGCCTGCGGCCTCCGCGCTTCGCTTGAAAAAAAACCGGGACATGCCCGGTTTACATTATCTCAGTAGAATTATGGCTATCGCGGCACCCACGGCGGCGCCCACAATAGTGCAGCCAGCTGTAATAAAAAGGATCTGACGGGTTAACGTCTCAGCTCTGGACGCCTGCGCGCGGCGGAACTTCGTCAGAAATTCCTCACGCGCCTTAGCATCATCACTAATTGCCAGGCTAATTGAACGCTGGTTTTCTACTAAAGTCCGTTTAAGAGAGTCTGCCGTCTCTCCTAAACTTTCGGTGTCTTTTGCCAGCTTTTCCGAAAGCGCAGAAAGTATCTCAGTCATTTCTTTCTGACTTGCGGTGATTTCCTTCGCGTCACCTAAAAACCAATCCATCAGAACTTCAAATTTATCTGGCTGCTTTTCCATTTTATTCTCCCATTAAAGCCGCATATGCTTTATCGAGATTAGCTTTAACAGGAATTGCCTGTTTCATGTAGGTATAACGGCGGGCCAGTTTTTTGCGCTCGTCAGCATCCGTTGTTTGTTTAGCGCGGGCTTTAAATTCTTCTGGATCTTCAGCGGTCAATGCTTCGAATGAGATACGGTGATACGCGAGATATTCGAAAACTTCACTGTTATAAATAACAGATTTCTTGCTGATTTTGCCAACTTTCGTTCGTTTGACAAATTCAAATACCGGCGCCAGTACATCCTCTACTTCACTATCTGGACTAATGCGGTTTGGAACAAAGATGATTTTATCGCTGCTTACACCTGCCTTACTTAACGTATGTGCTGTTTTCAGGCTTTCATCAATGGCCTTATTATCAGGCGTAACCGGGATTACATACTTATCAAATTCATTCGCGCCACTGTCAAAGCGGGACATTGCCATCAGGAACGCTTCTACGTTTGACGCACCAATATCAATAATCCCGGCATCTTCAAAAACAATATCTTCAATCAACCGTGAAAAGTCATCACCTTTAAAAATGGAAACATTCTCAATCCCCAGATCGGAAGCAGACTGGTTGATAGTTTCAACCGCATAGAATTTTGCTCCAGTCAGACGCGGGGCTAACAGGTAGGATGAAATTAAGGTTTTACCAACGCTGCCACTGTAATTAATTACCGCTACTTTCATAAATCACCTCAGAATTTTTTATTGAACATCTTAGGGTCGAAATCTTCACTGATTTTATTGAAGAACTCTTTATCAATAATGCCGGGACTTTCTTTTTTTTCACTTCCTTGCGGTTCAGGCTCAGGCGGCGTTTGTGTATTGTGCAATACACTTTCCTCTGCACCTTTCTCGCTACCTCCTTTTTGTGTATTGTGCAATACACTATCATCATTGTTCGGCATCCTTTCATGTGTATTGTGCATTCCATTTTTCCGGATTTGCCGCGCTCTATATAGGGACGTATCAAAGCTACGAACGTTCACACCTTCCAGGCCGAAGCGTTCAGAAACTGCCTTATAAATTTCCTCCCTGGAAACTCCCAGTGACAGCATTTCTTCTATTTCCGGCAACATCAACTGAAGTGCCGCCCTGATACTTTTGGGCTTCATAGTACCCTCATTTAGAATGATGTAATTTTGATGTAATTTTGATGTACTTTTGATGTACTTTTGTTGTACTGGCTACCTCATGACCAAAGAATGATGTAATTTTGTTGTACTGTCAACCTTCAAGTGATGTAATTTTGATGTAATTTTGATGTACTTTTGTTGTACTGGTATTCATGCAAGCATGAATACGGAATATTGAACGCTTTTTAGCCAGTTAGTCCTTAACCTACGTAGATCGCCCCTACCAAAAAAGATGATTTTTTATCCCTTAACCTGCTATACACCTAACGCAGCGCGATAAATCACGCTATCATACTGATTTAAAAGATAAAAAAATAAATAGCAACAATATTCGGTAATAATTAGGTATTAAAAACACCCAATAACTCATTGTTTTATAATGAGTTTGCTTTATTACTTTGGTAATACTAAGATTTCAGCTTGTTAGATCCCAATTTTTTGTTTAAAAAATGCACAATGTGAGGACTGAATGCCAATAATAACCGCAAAAGTATCAGATGAACTTTTGGCCTATATAGACCTGGTTTCAGGAGGTAATCGGTCAGATTATCTGCGGCGCTGCATTGAAGCTGGCCCAGGTGATCGGGAGTCCGGGTTGAAAATAGTTGCCGACCGGCTGAGCGACGTAAATCGCAAACTGGATTATCTTTTTGACCGTGCTTCAGATGCGGATTTTGGCCCACTGCGCGATGAGCTGAAGGCAATAACCGAAACGCTATCTGGCGTAAAATTCCCACCGGCAGGACAGATGATGTTGCATGAATCACTCGCTATTGAAACGCTAATCCTCCTGCGCTCGATAGCAGAACCGGGCAAAACCAAAGCGGCAAAAGCAGAGGTTGAACGTAACGGCTACAAAGTCTGGGAACCAAAAAAGGAGCGCTGAAATGGACGATAGAGAAAGAGGCTTAGCATTTTTATTTGCAATTACTTTGCCTCCAGTGATGGTATGGTTTCTAGTTGCAAAATTTACCTACGGTATTGATCCATCCACGGCTAAATACCTGATTCCGTATCTGGTTAAGAATACTTTTTCGCTATGGCCTTTATGGTCAGCTTTAATTGCTGGCTGGTTTATTGGTGTTGGCGGTCTGATCGCTTTTATCATTTATGATAAATCACGCGTGTTTAAAGGCGAAAGATTCAAAAAGATTTATCGTGGTACAGAGCTTGTTCGCGCCAGAACACTCGCTGATAAAACACGCGAAAGAGGTGTCAACCAGTTAACCGTGGCTAATATCCCCATACCTACATACGCTGAGAACTTGCATTTTTCGATTGCCGGTACAACCGGTACTGGTAAAACCACAATTTTCAATGAACTGTTATTTAAGAGCATCATTAGAGGCGGCAAAAATATTGCTTTAGATCCAAATGGGGGCTTCTTAAAGAATTTCTATCGTCCCGGCGATGTTATTTTAAACGCCTATGATAAACGCACTGAAGGCTGGGTGTTTTTCAATGAAATTCGCCGTTCATATGATTACGAGCGCTTAGTGAACTCTATTGTTCAGGAAAGCCCTGATATGGCTACTGAAGAATGGTTCGGCTATGGCCGTCTTATTTTTAGTGAAGTTTCGAAAAAACTTCACAGCCTATATAGCACAGTAACTATGGAAGAAGTTATTCACTGGGCCTGTAACGTTGACCAGAAAAAATTAAAAGAATTTTTAATGGGGACGCCTGCCGAAGCTATTTTTTCCGGGTCTGAAAAAGCAGTTGGAAGCGCGCGATTTGTTCTCAGTAAGAATCTTGCCCCACATTTGAAAATGCCGGAAGGTAATTTTTCCCTGCGTGACTGGCTTGATGATGGAAAGCCGGGAACCCTGTTTATCACCTGGCAGGAAGAAATGAAAAGGTCACTTAATCCGCTAATTTCCTGCTGGCTGGATTCGATTTTTTCTATCGTGCTGGGTATGGGTGAAAAAGAAAGCCGCATTAATGTATTTATTGACGAGCTGGAATCACTCCAGTTTCTGCCAAACCTCAACGATGCACTGACCAAAGGGCGTAAAAGCGGTCTGTGTGTTTATGCTGGCTATCAAACCTATTCTCAGCTGGTTAAGGTTTATGGTCGGGATATGGCTCAGACAATTCTGGCTAACATGCGTTCTAACATCGTGCTGGGCGGCAGCCGTCTCGGTGATGAAACGTTGGATCAAATGTCGCGCTCACTCGGTGAGATAGAAGGCGAAGTTGAGCGTAAAGAATCCGATCCTCAGAAGCCCTGGATTGTCCGTAAACGCCGCGACGTTAAAGTTGTTCGTGCCGTAACGCCTACCGAAATATCAATGTTGCCAAACCTCACCGGCTATCTGGCGTTGCCTGGTGATATGCCCGTCGCTAAGTTCAAGGCTAAACACGTTAAATACCATCGCAAAAACCCTGTTCCTGGCATTGAACTGAGGGAGATCTGATGCTTGATATAACCACGATTACCCGCCAGAACGTCACTAGCGTTGTGGGCTACTACTCTGATGCAAAGGATGATTACTACAGTAAGGATTCATCATTCACGTCCTGGCAGGGAACCGGAGCTGAAGCCCTCGGCTTATCCGGGGACGTTGAATCAGCCCGGTTTAAAGAGCTGCTTGTCGGAGAGATAGATACCTTCACGCATATGCAGCGACACGTGGGTGATGCCAAAAAAGAGCGTCTGGGCTACGACCTGACGTTTTCAGCGCCTAAAGGGGTATCCATGCAGGCGCTGATACACGGCGATAAAACCATTATCGAGGCTCATGAAAAAGCTGTTGCCGCTGCTGTGCGTGAAGCTGAAAAACTCGCGCAGGCCCGGACGACTCGCCAGGGGAAATCAGTAACCCAGAATACCAATAACCTTGTCGTCGCTACTTTTCGCCACGAAACGTCCAGGGCGCTAGATCCTGATTTGCACACCCACGCTTTTGTCATGAACATGACCCAGCGCGAGGACGGCCAGTGGCGCGCGCTCAAAAATGATGAGCTGATGCGTAACAAAATGCACCTGGGCGATGTTTACAAACAGGAGCTGGCGCTGGAGTTGACCAAAGCCGGTTATGAGCTGCGTTACAACAGCAAAAATAACACGTTCGATATGGCCCATTTTTCAGACGAACAGATTCGCGCTTTTTCCCGCCGGTCGGAGCAAATTGAAAAGGGACTCGCTGCAATGGGCCTGACGCGGGAAACCGCCGATGCTCAGACGAAAAGCCGCGTCTCGATGGCGACGCGTGAAAAGAAAACAGAGCATTCCCGTGAAGAAATTCACCAGGAATGGGCCAGCCGCGCCAAAACGCTAGGCATTGATTTTGATAACCGTGAATGGCAGGGACACGGTAAACCTCTGGAGGCTGATATTGCGCGCAACATGGCCCCGGATTTTACCAGCCCTGAGGTTAAAGCTGACCGGGCTATCCAGTTTGCAGTTAAGTCGCTGTCAGAGCGCGATGCCAGCTTTGAACGCCAGAAGCTGATTCAGATCGCTAATAAGCAGGTGCTGGGCCATGCCACAATGGCCGATGTTGAAAAAGCGTACCTGAAGGCGGTACAGAAGGGCGCCATCATCGAGGGCGAAGCCCGGTATCAATCAACGCTGAAGGTCGGTGCTTCAGTTATGGCCGAAACTCTGACGCGCAAAGAGTGGATCGACTCGCTGACGAATAGCGGGATGCGTGCGGATAAAGCCCGTTTTGCGGTAGATGATGGTATTAAAAACGGCAGGCTTAAAAAGACCAGCCACCGCGTCACTACCGTGGAGGGTATTCGCCTTGAGCGTTCCATTCTGACTATCGAATCACGCGGCCGGGGGCAGATGCCGCGACAGCTGACCGCAGAGATTGCAGGCCAGCTGCTCGCCGGGAAAACCCTCAAGAATGAGCAGATGCGCGCAGTTACAGAAATTGTGACGAGCAAAGATCGTTTTGTGGCCGCACATGGTTACGCCGGTACCGGTAAAAGCTATATGACGATGGCCGCTAAAGAGCTGCTGGAGTCACAAGGGCTGAAGGTCACGGCGCTGGCCCCCTATGGGACACAGAAAAAAGCGCTTGAAGATGATGGATTACCGGCCCGCACCGTTGCCGCCTTCCTCAAAGCGAAGGATAAAAAGCTGGATGAAAAATCAGTCGTATTCATTGATGAAGCCGGGGTTATACCCGCCCGGCAGATGAAACAGCTGATGGAGGTGATCGAGAAGCATAACGCTCGCGCGGTATTCCTGGGGGATACGTCACAGACGAAAGCGGTAGAAGCCGGTAAGCCTTTTGAGCAGCTGATTAAAGCAGGTATGCAGACCAGCTACATGAAAGACATTCAGCGACAGAAGAATGAAGTTTTGCTTGAGGCGGTTAAGTATGCCGCTGAAGGTAATGCCGCGCGCGCCCTGAAAAATATCACCGGCGTGAACGAACTGAAGGAAGAAGCGCCCCGACTCGCTCAACTTGCCGATCGCTACCTGTCTCTGTCCTCAGAACAACAGGATGCCACCCTGATAATCTCTGGTACGAACGCCTCACGCAAAACCCTCAATGACTACATCCGGGGCAATCTGGGGCTTGCCGGAACCGGCGAAACGTTCACGCTACTTGACCGCGTGGATTCGACACAGGCGGAACGCCGCGACAGCCGTTATTTCAGTAAAGGGCAAATCATTATCCCCGAACAGGATTACAAAAATGGTATGAAGCGGGGCGAGTCTTACCAGGTTCTTGATACCGGGCCGGGCAACAAATTGACGGTTGAAAGCAGCAGCGGTGAGCAGATCGCTTTCAGCCCGCGTACACACACCAAGCTGTCTGTATACCAGGCAGTCAGCGCCGAACTGGCGCCGGGCGATAAGGTCATGGTAACGCGTAACGATAAAACGCTGGACGTTGCCAACGGCGACCGCTTCACGGTGAAAACCGTGGAGGGTGAAAAACTGACGCTTGAGGACAAAAAAGGGCGCACGGTTGAGCTGGACAAAAAACAGGCTTCTTATCTTTCCTATGCTTATGCAACCACCGTCCACAAATCCCAGGGGCTTACCTGTGATCGCGTGTTGTTCAACATAGATACCAAATCGCTTACCACTTCTAAGGACGTTTTTTATGTTGGTATTTCGCGTGCGCGTCATGAGGTGGAAATTTTTACCGACGATAAAAAATCTTTGGCATCGAGCGTGAGCCGCGACAGCCCGAAAACCACGGCCGCAGAAATTGACCGTTTCTTTGGGCTTGAGGCCAGGTTTAAGGATATTGGCCGCGATACCAGTTTAGAAACCCGATCAGCTGAAAAAGGTCTGCCAGAAGCCACGGGGGAAAGCATGGCGTTTAACCAGAAACCCGATGAACATAACATGACAACCGGCACTGATTATCAGCCGGTGAGCAACGCAGAGGACGCCTTTCATCTTAAGCAGAACCCTATGGATGATTCCGTTGGCCTGCGGCGTCATGAAGCACAGCAAAATGATGCAGAACTGGCCCATGATTATGCTGCTGCCGACGATCAGCAGTGGAGCGCGCAGGAGTATGCCGATTACGAGCATTATGCCGAAGCATCAGACTACGACTTTGACAGCAGCATTTACGACGATTACGCCATGCCGCAGACGTCTCAGGCGGAACAGAGCCATACCGGAAAAGAACACACCCATGAGCATGAGCATGAAGAAGGGGGCCATGAAATCTGATGGAGCAGACCGACAAGCGCAAGCAGGATAAACTGAAGTTCGACCGGGTAATTAATCTGGCGCGCAGACTGCCGCAACCGGCGATCCATGACTTACTACGCGCGCTGATACTGCCAATTCAGGCCGATTACTTGCTGGCCGTTGGCACGGAGGGCCAGGACGCGCGCCCGGACATGAACGAGCGCGAGTTCTTCTTCACAAAAATCATCTGGGCGATGGATTACACGCACATGAAATCACTCAGGCTTGCAGCTGAAGATTTTCCCCTGGCGCTTGCGACGGCCAAGATCCTGCCGTGGCCGTGGGGTGAATCAAGCTACCGGAGTGCTTTAGCCGATATAGGGGTTCGAGGTTCAATCGTGTAAAAAACCACGTTAAGGCAATAATTCATTGTTTGAATTGAAATTTAATGGCCTCAACTCTCCCTTCAGAATATTTTCCGGCAGCGTGAACGTATAATGTCCCAGCATGTTGATATGACCGTACATCAGTGGCGACAGGCGTGAGATATGCTCGTCTTCCGGGATCTCACCAGCGCTGCGCAAATGTGATAGCGCTTCCTGCATATAAAGCGTGTTCCACAATACAACTGCGTTAGTGACAAGCCCCAGCGCACCCAGTTGATCCTCCTGCCCCTCACGGTAACGTTTTCTAATCTCACCACGTTGGCCGTAACAGATCGCCCTTGCCACGGCGTGACGGCCTTCTCCCCGGTTAAGCTGAGTCAGTATCCTGCGACGATATTCTTCATCATCAATGTAGTTGAGGAGGTACAGCGTCTTGTTGACCCGTCCCACCTCCATAATCGCCTGCGCCAGCCCTGACGGACGGGAACTTTTTAAAAGCGAGCCCACAAGTTCTGAGGCGTGGACTGGGCACTGTTGCAAATAGTCGGTGGTGATAAACTTATCATCCCCTTTTGCTGATGGAGCTGCACATGAACCCATTCAAAGGCCGGCATTTTCAGCGTGACATCATTCGGCACTGTTGCAAAGTTAGCGATGAGGCAGCCTTTTGTCTTATTCAAAGGCCTTACATTTCAAAAACTCTGCTTACCAGGCGCATTTCGCCCAGGGGATCACCATAATAAAATGCTGAGGCCTGGCCTTTGCGTAGTGCACGCATCACCTCAATACCTTTGATGGTGGCGTAAGCCGTCTTCATGGATTTAAATCCCAGCGTGGCGCCGATTATCCGTTTCAGTTTGCCATGATCGCATTCAATCACGTTGTTCCGGTACTTAATCTGTCGGTGTTCAACGTCAGACGGGCACCGGCCTTCGCGTTTGAGCAGAGCAAGCGCGCGACCATAGGCGGG
>NZ_JBMKHT010000075.1:0-10102 GCF_049238165.1 Enterobacter cloacae complex sp. IR5422
CGCTGGCGCTGGACGCTGCCTCGGTGGAGAACAGCGGACTGCTGCAGGGGACCACCCTGCTCGGCCTGAAGACCGGGTCACTCACAAACCTCGCGGGCGGATCGGTCTACAGCACGCAGGATTTAACGCTGAACGTTCCGGTGCTGTCTAACAGCGGGCTTATCACCACTGACGGCACATTGCGCCTCCGGGGCGACACGCTGACAAACCAGGGTGAAATCAACGGCGTCAGCCTGAGCAGCGACTACCTCAGCCTGACCAACACCGATACCGGACGCCTGCTGGCGGACGACCGGCTCACCCTGAACGGCACTGCGTTTGCTAACGCGGGCAATATTGCGGCCAGCGACCTGCACATCACGGCGGACAGCCTGCAAAACCAGGGCACCGTCGAGGGGGACTCGGCGCTGACGCTCGGCGTGGCAGACCTCACTAACCGTGGCGCGCTGCGCAGCAGCGGAACGCTGACGCTCGGCGGCGACACGCTGGCCAACAGCGGCGAGCTCAGCGCCACCGCGCTGCTGCTGAACCTGACCCGACAGGCCAGCAACGATGCCGACGGGCGGGTGATTGCCCGGAACGGCCTGACGCTGACCACCGCCAGCCTGACGAACAGCGGGCTGATGGCCGGTACCGACGCGCAGTTTAACAGCGCGTCGGTGACCAACGGCGGCACGCTGCAGGGGACACACTCCCTGACGGCGACCGGGGCACAGCTCAGCAACCAGCAGCCGGGCATGCTGCTCTCCGGCGGCGCGCTCGACCTGCACCACACCACCCTGAACAACGCCGGGCTGCTGCAGGGCAACACCCTGAACCTCGCCACCGGTGAGTGGATGAACACCGGCAACGCGCTGGGGGAAGCGGGCGTGACGGCGGCGGTGACCGGCACGCTGACCAACAGCGGTAAGGTGCTCAGCCAGCAGGCGCTGGACGTCCAGGCCGACAGGACCGATAACCGGGGCCAGCTGCTGGCGAAAGTGCTGACCCTGCGGGGCGACCTGCAGAACAGCGGCCTGCTTCAGGGCAGCAGCACGCTGGCCTGGTCCGGGAACACCTTCACGAACCAGCCTCAGGGCCAGGTGACGGGCGGCGAGACCCTGACGCTCAGCGGACAAACCCTCAGCAACGCGGGCAGCCTTCAGGGGCGCAGCGCGACGCTTGACGCCGGGAGCCTGAATAACAAGGGCAGCGTTCAGACGCTGGATGCCCTGACCCTTTCCGCGACCGGCAGGCTGGATAACACGGGCGCCCTGCTCAGCCAGAATCTCTTCACGCTGACGGCGGCGCAGCTGTTCAACGACGGCCAGCTGGCCGGGAAAGCCCTCACGGTGAAGGCTGCGCAGCTGAACAACACCGGGATCCTTCAGGGTAACGACACGCTGGCGCTGACCACCCGCGCGCTGAGCAACGGCGCCACCGGTCAGCTGGTGAGCGGCAGTCCTCTGGACTTATCCCTCGACACGCTCGATAACGCCGGCCTGCTGCTGGTGAAGGGCGGATTCACCCTGCGGGGCAGCGACCTGACGAACCGGGGCGATATTCAGGCGCAGAGCCTGGATTTGGGCCTGAGCAATGCCCTGACCAACACGGGGAACATCGTTGCCACCGACGATGCCGCGCTTAACGCGACGACGCTGACCAGCAGCGGCACGGTGGCGGGCAAAACGCTGACAGCAGGCGGTACTGAGCTGCGCAACAGCGGCCTGATGCAGGGCAGCAACGCGGTTAACGCCACCGCCGACCGCTTTATCAACGAGCTGAACGGTAAATGGCTCTCCGGCGGCGGCTTCACGCTGGCGGGCGGACAGCTGACGAACGCCGGTACGCTGCAGGGCGCCACGCTGGGCATGACCGGCACCACCCTCACCAACAGCGGCACGGTGAACGGGCAGACGGGACTCAGCGGCACGCTCAGCGGGGCGTTAACGAATACCGGGCTGCTGCAGAGCGGCGGCACGACCGCCTTCACCGCGGATACCCTGGCGAACCCGGGGCGCATCACGGGCGGTACGCTGTCCCTCACCGCCCGCGATATGAACAACGGCGGGCTGATGCAGGGAACGAACGGCCTGGCGCTCACCGGCACCACGCTGACCACGGGCGCGGCCTCGCGTACCCTCTCTGGCGGCATGCTGACGCTGGATACAGGCCAGCTGACCACGCAGGGCACGCTGCAGGGGAACGGCGCGGACATCCGCGCCAGCGACTGGACGCACGGCGGGTCTCTGCTCAGCCAGGGAACGCTGACGGCCACGACCGGCGGCACGCTGACCTCAACCGGCTCGCTGATGAGCCAGGGCCGGGCGGATATCACCGCACAGACGCTGGATAACCGCGGGCAGCTCCTCAGCGAGGGCGAGGTGACGCTCGGCGGCAGCACGCTTAAAAACAGCGGCACCGTGCAGGGGAACACCCTCGCGCTGCATCAGAACAGCATTAACAACCAGGGCACCTTAACCGGTCTGCAGAGCCTGACCGTTCAGGGGCAGCAGCGGCTGATGGCGCGCATGGCGATGGCCGCGCCGCAGCAGGAGCTGATCAACGGCGCAGGCGGCAAACTTCTTACCCAGGGCGCGCTGACGATTGCGTCCGGGGCTGTGACCAACGCCGGCAGCTGGCAGGCACAGAATATTCTGCTTAACGCCCGGTCGCTCACCAACAGCGGCGCGGTGCAGAGCGCCGGTGCGCTGCAGATGACGCTGGCCGATACGCTCAACGGAACCGCAGGCAGCAGGATCGCCGCGCTGGGTGCGGCGACGCTGCAGGCCGCGACGCTGGCGAACCAGGGCCAGTGGGCGGCGCAAAACCTGACGCTGACGGGCGGCACGCTCAGCAACAGCGGCGCCATCAGCGGCGTGAATGGCCTGACCCTCAGCCAGACCGGCGCGGTCAGCCAGCAGTCTGGCGGCACCCTGCTGTCCGGCGGGGCGCTGAACGTCACGGCGGCCTCCGTCACCAGCGACGGCAAAATGCAGGGGGGTACGCTCGGCATCACCACCGGGGCGCTCACCAACAACGGACGTCTGCAGGGCGATAACGGCGCGACGCTGGCCCTCAGCGGGACGCTGACCAACAACAGCGGAGGCGAAATCGTCAGCCGCGATGCGCTGACGCTGACCACGCCCGCGCTGTTTAACTACGGCCTGATCCAGGGCGGCGGCGAGACGCGCGTGACCGCCTCCTCGCAGGCGCGTAACGACGGCAGACTCCTCTCCGGCGCGCGCCTGACGCTCGGCACGCCGCAGTTCACCGGCACCGGCTGGCTGCAGGCCACCGACCTGATACTCAATGCGGCAAACGCCACCAACGGCGGCACGTGGGTGGCCGATCGCGCCACCCTGACCGGCACCAATTTCGCCAGCCAGGGCACCACCCAGGCGGGACAGCTGACGGTTAACTACAGCCAGCTGAACAACAGCGGCACGCTGCTCGGCAACACGCAGCTGAATATTGGCGCGGACCAGGTAACCCAGAGCGCGGGCGGCAGGCTGCTGAGCGGCGGCAACCTGTGGCTGCAGAGCCGGGGGCTGGACCTTACCGGCCAGCTGGTGTCCCTGGGGGACTTAACGCTGCAGCTGACGAACGCGTTTACCAGCCGAACCGCTGTGGCGGCAGGCAGAACCCTCACCATCAACAGCGGCAGCGACATCGATAACCGCAGCGTGCTGCAGGGGCAGTCGGTCAACCTGAACGCGGGCGGGCAGCTCAGCAACAACGGACAAATCACCACCGGCGGCGGCGCGAGTACGCTCTCCGGCAGCAGCGTGGCGCTGAACACCGCGGGTTCGGTGCAGGGCGGGGGCGATATCACCGTGGCCAGCCGGAGCAACATTACCGTGGACGGCTTCACCGGCACGCGCGGCTCGCTGACTCTGAGCGCGCCGGGCGCCATCGTCAACACCGCGCTGCTGTACGCGGCGAATAACCTGGCGCTGTTTGCCGACAGCATCACCAACCAGCGTGGCGACATCATGGCGGGAAACAACCTGTGGATGCAGCGGGATGCGGCGGGGAATGCGAACAGCCAGGTGGTGAATACGTCGGGGAATATTGAGACGCAGAATGGTGATATTGCGATCAGGACGGGGCATTTGCTGAACCAAAGGGATGGTCTGCAAGCAACAACTGTGCGTAACGCAGTACCAACAGAAAGCTGGATGACGGGTGAATCGATTATAAATGTTCCTGTCACAGCCTTAGCAGAAGGAAGTTATGGTTATTACTCCCAGTTAGAAAGATGGCAAACAGGTACTTGTGCAGGCGGGCAGAATGGTGGGTGTAATTACCATAAGGCGATGGCTTATTACTATGCACCTTTTAAGAACACTTCGACGCAAAAATTTGTAACTTCAAGTACTGTAACATCGGTTATTGGAGGCAATAATCCTGCTGGTCGTATCAATTCAGGAAAAAACTTAGATCTGTACGCAACGTCTCTGGATAACCAGGCTAGTAATATCCTTGCAGAAGGAAACATCGTTCTTGCAGGCGGGACGCTTAATAACCAAAGTTGGCAAGAAGGTATTCAGAATGAGTATCTGGTTTATGAATATGCTTCTAAATACAAAAATGTTAAGCCTAAGTACGCCACAAATGAGATGTCTTCAGCAAAAAATATTACCTTCAATAATGATTCGGTAACCTTTGCACTAACTGGACATGATTCCTCTTTTGAAGCAGGTTCGTTATACCGCGCCGTCATCCAGGCGGGCGGTAACGTCACCGCAAACTTCACCAGTAACATCAGCAACACCAATACCACTGCGAACGCGGGCGGCGTTAGCAACGTTATCTCCACACCGTCGCTGAACACCCTCAGCAACCAGAGCGTCGGCAGCGGCGTGCAAAAACAGGGGCTGAACACGACCGGCACCGTGGCGGTGAACTCGCCGCAGTGGAACGATCAGCTCCAGGGTGCGCTGCAGCAGCTTAACGGCGGCGGCGCGCTGGAAAACGGCGGCGCGTCCGGCACGCCTCTCAGCAACATTGGCACCACGCAGAAAGGCAACGCGAACCTCGGCCAGCTGGGCGCACTGGCGAACGCCGGGGTCACCACCGCCGATCTCAGAACCGCTCAGGGCGGAGCCGTCGGGCATTATCAGGGCCAGCGCGTCGATACCAGCGCTTACCCGCTTCCGTCGGGCAACAACGGCTATTTTGTCTTCTCCGACAACCCGAAAAGCCCGTACCTGATCAGCATCAACCCGAAACTGAACGGTCTCGGACAGCTTGATCCCGCCCTGTTTGCCGACCTGAACGCAATGCTCGGGGTCAAACCGTCGTCCACGGCACCGCAGGAGACGCGGCTGGCGTTTACCGACGAGAAGCAGTTCCTCGGCTCGTCCTATATGCTCGGCCGCCTCAACCTGAACCCGGATTACGACTACCGCTTCCTCGGCGATGCAGCGTTCGATACCCGCTATGTCTCCAACGTGGTGCTCAACCAGACCGGTAACCGCTACCTGAACGGCATCGGTTCCGATCTGGATCAAATGCGCTATCTGATGGATAACGCGGCGGCGGCGCAGCAGTCGCTGGGCCTGCAGTTTGGCGTCTCGCTGACCGCCGATCAGATTGCCGCGCTCGACCACAGCCTGCTGTGGTGGGAGAAAGCCACCGTCAACGGTGAAACCGTGATGGTACCGAAGCTCTACCTGTCACCGAAGGACGTCACCGTCAATAACGGCAGCGTAATCGCGGGCAACAACGTCACCCTGAAGGGCGGTGACATCACCAACAGCGGCAGCTCGCTGCTGGCGAAAAACAGCCTGACGCTCGACAGCCAGAACAGCATCAGCAACCTCAACAACGGCCTGATGAAAGCGGGCGGCGACCTGAACCTGAGCGCCATCGGCGATATCAATAACATCAGCTCCACCATCAGCGGCAAAACGGTCGCGCTGGAGAGCCTGGACGGCAGCATCAACAACCTGACCCAGGTTGAGCAGATTGATATCAACGCCGGAGGGAAGTACGGCAAGATCGGCCTGAAAGACACCCTGCTGGGCAGCACGGCGTCTATTACCGCGCAGGATGGCCTGTCGCTTGAGGCGGGGAAAAACATCACCGTTACCGGGGCGAACCTGGCCTCCGGCGGCGATATGCTGCTGAACGCGTGGGGCGATATTGCCGTCAACGCGAATCAGATCAACGACGCATTCAGCTCCAGCCGGGCGAAAACCAGCCGTTCGTCTGTCACGTATCAGGGCAGTAACGTCACCGCGGGCGGCAACCTGCTGGTGAACGCCGGGCACAACCTTGACGTGACCGCCAGCGACCTGAAGGCGGGCGGCAGCGCGGGGCTGAGCGCGGGCAACGATCTCAATCTGAACGCGGCACAGACCAGCGAAAGCAGCCGTAAAGGGAAAAGCGAATCCCACAGCACCGGGCTCGACCGCACCACGATTTCCGCAGGCGATAACCTGGTCCTGAAGGCCGGGCAGGATATCAACGCTCAGGCCGCCGCGCTGGCGGCGGAGAAAAGCGTCGGGATGCAGGCGGGTCGCGACGTGAATCTGGCGGCGGAAGAGACCACGCAGGGCGATAGCTATAAGTCAGGCAAGAAAACCGTCATCAACGAATCGGTACGCCAGCAGGGAACCGAGATCGCCAGCGGGGCGAATACCCAGATCCTCGCGGGGCGCGATGTCACCACCGAAGCCGCGCAGGTGACGGCGAAGGGCGATATCGGCGTGGCGGCGGGCCGCGACGTCAATCTCAATACCGCAACCGAAAGCGATTATCACTACAAAGAGCAGACCAAAACCAAAAAAGGGTTCCTGAGCAAGAAAACCACCCACACCATCGAGGAGAACAGCGCGACGCGTGAATCCGGCTCATTGCTGAGCGGCGATAACGTGCAGGTCGTTGCGGGCAATAACCTGCTGGTGAACGGATCCGCCGTGGCGGGCGATGGCGACGTGAAGCTTAAGGCGGGCAACAACGTCGATATCGTGGCAGCCACTAACACCGACACCTCCTGGCGCTTTAAGGAAGAGAAAAAATCCGGCCTGATGGGCTCGGGCGGGATTGGTTTCACCATCGGCAGCAGCAAAAGCACGCACGATCTTCGTGAGAAAGGCACCACCCAGAGTCAGAGCTTCAGTACGGTGGGCTCGACGGGGGGTAACGTCGCGATTTCTGCCGGAAACCAGGCCCATATCGGCGGCGCGGATCTTATCGCCGGGAAAGATTTAAGCCTCAGCGGCGACAGCGTCATCATCGAGCCGGGGCACGACAAGCGCACCCGGGATGAAACCTTCGAGCAGAAGAAAAGCGGGCTCACCGTGGCGCTCTCCGGCACCGTCGGTAGCGCTATTAACAATGCCGTGAGCGCGGCGCAGGAGACCAAAGAGCAAAGTGATGGCCGTCTGAAAGCCCTTCAGGCCACCAAAACGGTGCTGTCCGGCGTGCAGGCCGGGCAGGCAGCGGATATGGCGGCAACCACCGGTGACCCGAACGCAATGGGTGTGAGCCTCTCGCTGACGACCCAGAAGTCGAAATCACAGCAGCATGCTGAGAGTGATGCGGTGGCAGGCAGCACGCTGAACGCAGGCAACAATCTTGCCATCACCGCGAACGGTAAAAACAAAGGCGCGAACAGCGGCGACATCGTGATTGCGGGCAGCCAGCTGAAAGCCGGGGGCGACACCACGCTGGATGCACAGAACGACATTCTGCTGTCCGGCGCGGCGAATACCCAAAGAACCAGCGGCAAGAACAGCAGCAGCGGTGGCGGCATTGGCGTGAGCATCGGTGCCGGCGGCAACGGTGCGGGTATCAGCGTGTTTGCCAACGTCAACGCCGCGCATGGCAAGGATAAAGGCAACGGTACCGACTGGACCGAAACCACCATCGACAGCGGCAAAAACGTCATCCTAAAAAGCGGGCACGACACCGTGCTTGATGGCGCTCAGGTTAACGGCAATAAAATCGTGGCAGATGTTGGTCACGACCTGCTGATGCGCAGCCAGCAGAACAACAGCGACTACGACAGCAAGCAGACCAGCGTTGCGGCGGGTGGCAGCTTCACCTTCGGCACTATGTCCGGTTCAGGCTATATCAACGCCAGCCAGGACAAGATGAAGAGCCGCTTTGATTCGGTGGCCGAACAAACCGGGCTGTATGCCGGGGACGGCGGCTTCGATATCACCGTGGGGCATCATACCCAGCTTGATGGAGCGGTTATCGCCTCTACCGCCACGCCGGACAAAAACAGCCTCGATACCGGGACGCTGGGCTTCAGCGATATCCACAACGAAGCGGACTTTAAAACCTCGCACTCCGGTATCAGCCTGAGCGGCGGCGGCAGCTTCGGGGATAAATTCCAGGGTAACCTGCCGGGCGGCATGATCTCCGCTGCGGGTAATAAAGGCCATAAGGAAGGCACCACGCATGCCGCCGTGGCAGAGGGCTCCCTCACTATCCGCGACAAAGCAAACCAGAAGCAGGACGTGGCCGATCTGAGCCGCGACACCGAACATGCCAACGACAGCATCAGCCCAATCTTCGACAAGGAGAAAGAGCAGAACCGCCTGAACGCAGTTGGGATGATCAGCGACATTGGTAGCCAGGTGGCGGATATTGCCAGGACGCAGGGTGATCTTAACGGGCTGAAGGCGGCCCAGAAAGAAACCGGCGCAACACTCCCCGCAAATGCGACAGAAAAAGAGCGCCAGAACTATCTTGCGAAACTGCGTGATACCCAGGCATACAAAAACGTGATGGTGACCTACGGAACCGGCAGCGCCATGCAGCGCGGCATCCAGGCGGCTACGGCAGCGCTGCAGGGACTGGCGGGCGGCAATATCGGAGGGGCGCTGGCGGGCGCGTCAGCACCGGAGCTGGCGAACATCATCGGCCATCATGCAGGCATTGATGACGATACGGCGGCAAAAGCGATTGCCCATGCCATCCTCGGCGGCGTAACCGCAGCCCTTCAGGGCAACAGTGCCGCAGCGGGTGCTGTGGGGGCCGCATCCGGCGAACTGATTGCGACAGCGATTGCCAAACAGTTCTATCCCGATACTGACCCGTCGAAGCTGACGGAAGAGCAGAAGCAGACCGTGAGTACGCTGGCATCTGTTTCAGCGGGCATAGCTGGCGGGATTGCCGGGGGAAATACGGCTGGTGCGGCGGCTGGAGCCAGTGCAGGAAAGAATACTGTGGAGAATAACTTCCTTAGCGCTTCAAAAAATGATGCACTTAATAAAGCGCTTGAAGATCAAAAAAATGGTAAGAACCTTCTTCAGGCATCACAGGATATTGTTCGTCTGACCAATGAGGACAAAGCCAATAATGGGCTTCTGAATAAATACCAGAATGGTCAGCTGAATGATGCAGAAAAGCAAGAACTTGCCGGGTTACTTAATCAGTATGGCTATGAACTCCAGACTGTTTACGGTTACTCAGAGCAGCAAGCGGCACAAGCGATACAGTCCCTGGCGAAGGGCGGAGCTTTTGTGGCATCGGCAGCTGATGCCAAAGCCTATAATGAGGCGCTGAGCTATCTGAAAATGCACGGTGTTCAGTCAGGTCAAGCCGCAGTGGGTACAGATGCTTTGATGGTCCTTCCTGGAGCCCCTGGTACTCTGGTGCGTGGAGTTGTGGCTGCGGGAGGTGCATACCAGACAGGTACGGGGATAGGTCAGATTGCTGATGGTAACTATAGTAACGGAGCTCTGAATGTTGGTCTCGGAACGGCTGCTATATTTGGTGGCGCAGCAGGGAACAGCGTTATCACCAAAACTGAAACAGGTATTGTTTCTCCAAATAAAGGTGCTGGCTGGACAGAGAATTCTCAGTCTATTGATAAAAATGCCCATTCTTCTATTCCCAAAGTTACTGCTGAATTGACAGATCCTCAGACAGGAAAAGTCTTCACGGATACGAATCAGGGGAACAGAGCTGATTTCTTCTTGGGGGATGCCAGCAAGCCAACGCTTATCAATGATGTAGTGCAGGCAAAAGTAATTAAGGAAGGTGCGAATAAGTCCGAGATGTGAGATCATCGTGTTGTAACCTGAACCCAGAATGAGTAACCGGATGAGCCAGCAACTGACTTTTGCCGACAGTGAGTTTTCCAGTAAACGCCGCCAGA
>NZ_JBMKHT010000076.1:0-9850 GCF_049238165.1 Enterobacter cloacae complex sp. IR5422
GTCTGGCGGCGTTTACTGGAAAACTCACTGTCGGCAAAAGTCAGTTGCTGGCTCATCCGGTTACTCATTCTGGGTTCAGGTTACAACACGATGATCTCACATCTCGGACTTATTCGCACCTTCCTTAGGCGGCGTATTTATTGTTGCCGGTCTTATTCTGTTAATGAACTATAACCATCCGTATACCTTTACGGCGCAAAAAGCGGTTATTTCTATTCCAATCACGCCGCAGGTGACCGGTGTGGTCAGTGAAGTTACGGATAAAAATAACCAGCTTATTAAAAAAGGCGAAGTGTTATTTAAACTGGATCCTGGCCGCTACCAGGCGCGCGTCGACAGACTCCAGGCTGACCTGGTAACCGCGACGCACAATATCGATAACCTGAAAGCGCAGCTGTCGGAAGCGGTTGCCAATACCACACGCGTCTCCGCTGAGCGCGATCGCCTCTATAAAGATTATCAGCGCTACCTGAAAGGCAGTCAGGCGAAGGTGAATCCTTTCTCTGAAAGCGATATTGATAACGCGCGGCAAAACTATCTGGCACAGGATGCCATGGTGAAAGGCTCCGTGGCTGAGCAGGTGCAGATTCAAAGCCAGTTAGACAGCATGGTGAACGGCGAGCAGTCGCAGATTGCTTCGTTACGTGCCCAGCTTGCCGAAGCCAAATATAACCTGGACCAGACCGTAGTGCGTGCGCCGAGCGATGGTTACATCACCCAGGTGCTGATCCGTCCGGGGACCTATGCCGCCGCGCTGCCTCTGCGTCCGGTGATGGTCTTCATTCCTGAACAGAAGCGTCAGATTGTGGCCCAGTTCCGCCAGAACTCGCTGCTGCGTCTGAAACCGGGCGATGAAGCGGAAGTGGTGTTTAACGCCCTGCCGGGCCAGGTATTCTCCGGGAAGCTCACCGCAATTCTGCCGGTGGTGCCGGGGGGAACCTATCAGGCGCAGGGTGCGCTCCAGTCTCTGACGGTCACGCCGGGCACGGATGGCGTGCAGGCCATCATCGAGCTGAGCCCTGACGCTGAAGTCGATGCCCTGCCGGACGGTATCTATGCCCAGGTGGCGGTCTATTCGGACCACTTCGCTCACGTCTCGGTCATGCGTAAAGTACTGCTGCGTATGACCAGCTGGATGCACTACCTCTACCTCGATCACTAATCCTTCAGGGCAGGAATGCGACATGCAGACCTGCCCTTTTTTCATCGCTTGATCCATACTGACTTTTTTCCGGCATTAAGGATCAGGCAATGAAACTCATCGGCAGCTACACCAGTCCCTTCGTGCGAAAAATCTCGATTCTCCTGCTGGAGAAGGGGATTGAATTTGAATTTGTGAATGAACAGCCTTACAACGCGGAAAACGGCGTTGCGCAGTACAACCCGCTGGGAAAAGTCCCGGCGCTGGTCACGGACGAGGGCGAGTACTGGTTCGATTCCCCAATTATTGCCGAGTACATTGAGCTGCTGGGCGTTGCCCCGGCTATGCTGCCTGCTGACCCAAAAGCGGCGCTGGCGGTGAAGCAGGTCGAAGCCCTGGCCGACGGTATTATGGATGCGGCATTAACCTCCGTACGGGAACAGGCAAGGCCCGCTGCCCAGCAGTCGGAAACGGAACTGTTACGCCAGCGGGAAAAAATCAGCCGCAGCCTGGACAGGTGTGAACAGCTTATCCGGGAGGGAAAGATCGACACCGACAGCCTGAACCTGGGGACCATCGCCATCGCCTGCGCGATTGGTTATCTCAACTTCCGCCACGTCTCCCCGGGCTGGTGCGTCGACCGTCCGCTGCTGGTGAAGCTTGCAGACACGCTGTTTAGCCGCGAGAGCTTTGCCCGTACCGAACCACCAAAGGCTTGACGCGGGTTATAACACTTCGCCGTCGGAGGCGGTACAATCCCCCCCACATGTTAACTCCCTCTCCCGTCGGGAGGGGGGAAGATATTTACTCGCCAGGCGCCTTCATGACTACTCATCATTCGCTGTACAGCCAGATCCCCGCTACCGACCGTCTTCTTCGCGAACCCCGCATTCATGCTGTTGCTGAGCGTTTCGGCCATACCGCGACGGTGGAAATGTTACGCCTGCTTCAGGACGAAGCCCGATGCGCGATTCAGGCAGAAAACGCCTTGCCCGCCTGGTGTAGCGCGTGGGAGCAGGAAGTTGAACAGCGGCTGGATGAGAAGGCGCAAAGCGCATTACGCCCGGTGATAAACCTGACCGGAACCGTGCTGCATACCAACCTGGGGCGCGCGCAGCAGGCGGAAGAGGCCGTTGCCGCGGTCGTGCAGGCCATGCAAGCGCCCGTAACGCTGGAGTACGATCTGGACGGCGCCGGACGCGGGCACCGCGACCGCGCGCTGGCGGAGCTGCTGTGCCAGCTGACCGGCGCGGAAGATGCCTGCATTGTGAATAATAACGCGGCGGCGGTGCTGCTGATGCTGGCGGCGACCGCCAGCGGCAGAGAGGTGGTGGTGTCCCGCGGCGAGCTCGTGGAAATTGGCGGGGCATTTCGTATTCCTGACGTGATGCGCCAGGCGGGCTGTACGCTGCATGAGGTGGGTACCACTAACCGTACCCATGCGAAAGACTATCGCGCGGCGGTGAATGAAAATACCGCCCTGCTGATGAAGGTTCACACCAGCAATTACCATATTGAAGGCTTCACCAAAACGGTTGAAGAGGCGGAGCTGGCGGCGATTGGGCGCGAACTGAATATACCGGTGATTGCCGATCTCGGCAGCGGCTCGCTGGTGGATCTGAGCCTGTACGGGCTGCCAAAAGAGCCGATGCCGCAAGAGATGATTGCGGCGGGCGTTAGCCTGGTCAGCTTTTCCGGCGACAAACTGCTGGGCGGGCCGCAGGCCGGGATTATCGTGGGCAAGCGCGAGCTGATTGCGCAGCTGCAGCAGCATCCGCTCAAGCGCGCCCTGCGCGCCGATAAAATGACGCTTGCCGCGCTGGAGGCGACGCTGCGGCTCTATCTCCATCCGGAAAAACTGGCTGAGCGCCTGCCCACGCTGCGCCTGTTAAGCCGCGATGCCGCCTCGATTCGAGCCCAGGCCGAATTACTGCTGCCGCGCGTCGCTCCTCACTACCCCGATTTTGACGTTCGCATTGAGTCCTGCCAGTCGCAGATTGGCAGCGGTTCGCTGCCGGTGGACAGGCTGCCGAGTGAGGCGCTGACGTTCACGCCGCGTGACGGGCGCGGTAGCCATCTTGACGCCCTGTCGTCACGCTGGCGTGGCCTGCCGACGCCGGTTATCGGGCGGATTTACGACGGCCGAATGTGGCTGGATCTGCGCTGCCTTGAAGATGAAGAGCGATTTCTGGAGATGTTGTTGAAATGATTATTGCCACCGCCGGTCACGTTGACCACGGAAAAACCACGTTACTGCAGGCGATTACCGGCGTAAACGCCGACCGCCTGCCGGAAGAGAAAAAGCGCGGCATGACCATCGATCTGGGCTATGCCTACTGGCCCCAGCCTGATGGCCGCGTGCTGGGCTTTATTGATGTGCCGGGGCATGAAAAGTTTCTGTCTAACATGCTGGCGGGCGTGGGCGGCATCGATCATGCCCTGCTGGTGGTGGCCTGCGATGACGGCGTGATGGCGCAAACCCGCGAGCACCTGGCGATCCTGCAGTTGACCGGCAACCCGCAGCTGACCGTGGCGCTGACCAAAGCCGATCGCGTGGATGACGCGCGCGTCAGCGAGGTGCGCGAAACGGTCCAGGCGACCTTACGGGAGTATGGCTTTGCCGACGCATCGCTTTTTGTCACCGTGGCGACAGAAGGGCGTGGTATCGACGAACTTCGCCACCATTTGCAGCACCTTTCATCACGCGCTCACGCCAGCCATCACCGCTTTCGTCTGGCGATCGACCGGGCCTTTACGGTAAAAGGTGCGGGGCTGGTCGTAACCGGCACCGCGCTGAGCGGTGAAGTCAGCGTGGGAGATACCCTCTGGCTGACGGGCGTGAATAAACCGATGCGCGTGCGCGGACTGCACGCACAAAACCAGCCCGCTGACCGTGCCCACGCCGGACAACGTATCGCGCTGAACATTGCCGGGGATGCGGAAAAAGAGCAGCTGAACCGCGGAGACTGGCTGCTGGCCGATGCTCCGCCGGAACCGTCTGAACGCGTGATTGTCTCCCTGCAGACACACATACCGTTGACCCAATGGCAGCCGCTGCATATTCACCACGCGGCCAGCCATATCACCGGGCGCGTGTCGCTGCTGGAAAACGACCTTGCCGAGCTGGTATTCGATTCGCCGCTCTGGCTGGCAGACAACGATCGTCTGGTACTGCGTGACATTTCTGCAAGGGAAACGCTGGCGGGGGCGCGCGTGGTGGAGCTTAACCCACCTCGACGCGGCAAGCGTAAGCCGGAATATCTGCAGTGGCTGGCCGCGCTGGCGCAGGCCAAAGAGGATAACGCCGCGCTGCGGGTGCACCTCGATCGCGGGGCGGTGAGTCTGCGTGATTTTGCATGGGCACGCCAGCTGAGCGGGGAAGGCTTACGCCAGCTGACCCAGGAGCCGGGCTTTATACAGGCCGGAGACAGCCTGCTCAATGCCCCGGTTGCTGCGCAATGGCAGCGTAAGATACTGAACACGCTTGCGACTTACCACGAACAGCATCAGGACGAGCCAGGCCCGGGCCGTGAGCGTCTGCGACGCATGGCGCTGCCGATGGAAGACGATGCGCTGGTGCTGCTGCTGATCGAAAACATGCGCGAAAGCGGGGTGATTAAAAGCCACCACGGCTGGCTGCACCTGCCGGATCACAAGGCCGGGTTCACCGCAGATCAGGAGGCGATATGGCAAAAAGTAGCCCCGCTGTTTGGCGATGAGCCGTGGTGGGTTCGGGATCTGGCTCGCGAAACCAACACCGACGAGCAGGTGATGCGCCAGGTGTTGCGCCATGCGGCGCAGCAGGGGCTAATCGTCGCGATCGTGAAAGATCGTTACTACCGTAACGATCGCATCGTGGCGTTTGCCAACCTGATCCGCGAGCTGGATCAGGCGCGCGGCTCGACCTGCGCAGCGGATTTCCGCGATCGGCTGAACGTGGGCCGTAAGCTGGCGATCCAGATCCTGGAGTATTTCAACCGCATCGGCTTTACCCGCCGTCGCGGTAACGATCATCTGTTGCGCGATTCGTTATTATTTCCTGAAACTCCGTGACCTCCGTCGTAAACACCGTTACCGGTTGGCGAGAAAATCGCCAGCCGGAACTACCCTTGTTGTACACCAACAGCAAGGAGACGGACATGACAAACAATCCTCCCTCATCGCGTATCCAGCCCGGCGAGTATGGTTTTCCCCTCAAGCTGAAGCCCCGTTATGACAACTTTATTGGCGGCGACTGGGTCGCGCCCGTCGACGGCGAATACTATTCCAACCTGACCCCGGTTACCGGCCAGCCGCTGTGCGAGATTGCCAGCTCCGGTAAGCGTGATATCGACCTGGCGCTGGATGCGGCGCACAAAGCGAAAGAGAAATGGGCTCACACCTCCGTGCAGGACCGGGCGGCGATCCTGTTCAAAATCGCCGACCGGATGGAGCAAAATCTGGAGCTGCTGGCGACAGCGGAAACCTGGGATAACGGCAAGCCGATCCGGGAAACGATGGCGGCTGACGTGCCGCTGGCTATCGACCACTTCCGCTATTTTGCCTCCTGTATTCGCGCGCAGGAGGGCGGGATCAGCGAAGTTGACAGCGACACCGTGGCGTATCACTTCCACGAACCGCTGGGGGTAGTAGGCCAAATTATTCCGTGGAACTTCCCGCTGCTGATGGCGAGCTGGAAAATGGCGCCCGCGCTGGCGGCCGGAAACTGTATTGTGCTCAAACCGGCGCGTCTGACCCCGCTCTCGGTCCTGCTGCTGATGGAAATCGTTGGCGATCTCCTGCCGCCGGGCGTGATTAACGTGGTCAACGGTGCGGGCGGTGAGATAGGGGAATATCTGGCCACCTCAAAACGGATTGCCAAAGTGGCGTTTACCGGGTCGACGGAGGTGGGCCAGCAGATCATGCAGTACGCCACGCAAAACATCATTCCGGTGACCCTCGAGCTGGGCGGGAAATCCCCGAACATCTTCTTCGAGGACGTGATGGAGGAAGAGGATGCCTTCTTCGATAAAGCCCTGGAAGGGTTTGCGCTGTTTGCGTTTAACCAGGGCGAAGTCTGCACCTGCCCAAGCCGCGCGCTGGTGCAGGAATCCATCTACGAGCGCTTTATGGAGCGGGCCATTCGCCGCGTCGAGTCTATCCGCAGCGGTAACCCGCTCGATAATGTCACCCAGATGGGGGCACAGGTCTCGCATGGACAGCTGGAAACGATCCTCAACTACATCGACATCGGCAAGAAGGAGGGGGCGGATATTCTCACCGGCGGACGCCGTAAGGTGCTCGGAGGGGATCTGCAGGACGGGTATTACCTTGAGCCGACGATCCTGTTCGGGCAGAACACCATGCGCGTTTTCCAGGAGGAAATCTTCGGACCGGTGCTGGCCGTGACCACCTTTAAAACGATGGAGGAGGCGCTGGCGATTGCCAACGACACGCCGTATGGCCTGGGGGCAGGCGTCTGGAGCCGCAACGGTAATCTGGCCTATAAAATGGGCCGCGGCATTCAGGCCGGGCGCGTCTGGACCAACTGCTATCACGCCTATCCGGCGCACGCGGCATTTGGCGGTTATAAGCAGTCGGGCATCGGGCGTGAAACCCACAAGATGATGCTGGAGCATTATCAGCAGACCAAATGTCTGCTGGTCAGCTATTCCGATAAGCCCCTGGGGCTGTTCTAATCGCCCAGCTCAGGCCGTCCGTGGGCGGCCTGAGCAATTTGCTGGCGCAGGCAGTTCAGTACGCCATCCAGAACGTGTTGCACGCGCCAGGGCTGGTATTCGCGTTTTCGGAAGATGGCGGTCAGATCGAGCCACCACTCCTCCTGATGCGGGAAGCAGGGGACCAGCATGCCTTTCGTTAATTCTTTTTTCAGGCTCTCTTTTGGCGCAAAAACAATCCCAAGATGATTTCTGGCCAGCTCCAGGGCCGTCTGCGTATTGTCGCAAATATAATTACCGGTCACCCGGTAGTCATGCACGTCATCGCTGCCGTGCACGCGGAAACGCCAGATGTTGGCTTCATCGACCAGCATGGAGTCAATGAGAATACAGGAATGATTAATTAAATCTTCAGGTCCGGTTAAGGGATGTTTATTTAAATATTCTACGGTTGCGAAGGCCGTAACGGAATATTGTGTCAAAACGCTGGCCACCAGGCTTTCGTCTTTCGGCTGAGCATAGGTAATTAAAATGTCGCAGTCATCCGGAAAGGTAACGCCTTCTGAAAATTCATTCCGGTCCAGATTGTAGGTTTTCAGGGAGATGCGGATGTCGCCGATGTCTTCTATCTGATGGATCACGTGTCGCGCGAGGTAGGTCACGATACCTGTTGGGGCATAGATCGTCACTTTTCCGCGCTTTTCATGCTTATAATCAGCAATGAAATTAACAAGCTGGCTGTTCTTATCCAGCGTGGCATTCACGTAGGGGAGTAACGCTTCACCAAACTGGGTCAGGGCCAGCTGCCGCGTGGTGCGCTCAAAAACCTTGAGCCCAACCCGCGTTTCAAAATCAGACAGATATTTACTGACGTTGGCCTGCGCCATACCCAGCAGGGCGGCGGCATCACCAATGCTGTGGGTGGCTGCAATGACGGAGATAATTTTTAATTCGCGTGGTTTTAGCTGTAATGTACTCATCATGCACACCCATCTATATGATTTTATATATAATATTATATAAACCGCAGCGTTGCATTGGCAATTTTGTAACCATTATTATGCGCCTCGCTTGTTTGGCATATATATGGATTACATGGAATGACTATTAAATACAATTTACTGATCGCTGCCACGTTATTTGCATCAACGTCTGCCATGGCCGGTGAATTTTCACTTGGTGCGGGGGCTGTATTTAATGAGTCTCCTTACAAAGGCTATAACGAAAATACGACCGCAGTACCGTTGATTAGCTACGAAGGCGATCGTTTCTACGTTCGTCAGACCACGGGCGGATGGATCCTGTGGAAAGATGCAAAAAATGAATTGAGCCTGACCGCAACGTGGATGCCGCTGCATTTCGACCCTGACGATAACGACGATCATCAGATGAAGCAGCTGGATGAGCGTAAAGCGTCCGCCTTCCTCGGTGGGGCGTACTACCGCCACGAAAGCTGGGGATCGCTGAAAGTGGCGGTCTCTGGTGATGCCACGGATGAAAGCGGCGGCGTGATCGGCGAAGTATCGTACTTCCGTCCGATCAAAATGGAGCGCCTGACCCTGACGCCTTCCGTAGGTGTGTTCTACAGCGACGAAAGCTATAACGACTACTACTACGGCGTATCCGGTAGCGAGTCTCGCCGCTCCGGACTGGATCAATACACCGCCGGCGACAGCTGGACGCCATACGTTGGCCTGGTGGCTAAATATCAGTTAACCCAGAAGCTGTATCTCAACGCCAGCGCGGTCTACACCGTGTTGCCTGACGACGTGAAGAACAGCCCGATGATCGACCGCGACGACAGCTTCGCGCTGATGACCGGCCTGACCTGGCGTTTCTGATGCGTTAAAGCCGGGTGGCGGCGTTGCCTTACCCGGCCTACGATCGTGCCTGCATTTTGATCTGCAATATAACGTATTCCTTTTTCATTTCTCGATGCTTCTTCCTGTTCCGCCAAAACACGGCTGCACTGATGTTCCTTATGCGCTAATGTGATTCGACCCGATAGCAATAGTGTGTATCATGTGTATAATCATGGAAGGATTGGGATGTGAAAAGTGCGGATGTCATTACTGTTCTGATCAGCCATGGCTGGAAATGTGTCAGAACGAAAGGAAGCCATCATCAGTTTCGCCATCCCGAACAGAAAGGGCTGGTTACTGTCCCACATCCCAAGAAGGATATTAAACCGGGCACTCTCGCCCAGATCTGGCGACAGGCGGGTATTAAACACTGATATCAGGAGTAGTTATGTTTTATCCGGCTTACATTCATTCTGACTCCGACGGTAGCGCCAGCGGCTTTTTCCCTGACGTTCCAGGCTGTTTTTTTGCAGGTGATTCCCTGGACGACGCTTTTCAGGATGCGCGTGATGCGCTCACAGCACACTTCGAAGCGCTATTTGAAATGGATAATGCACTGCCTCTTCCGGGTAATGTGGAAGCGCATCTGGAAAGTCGTCCTGAGGATTTCACTGGCGGGCAATGGCTGTTGGTAGATATTAATATGAAACAGTTCGACGGTAGGGCCGAGCGTATCAACATCACGATGCCTCGACGTTTGCTGGTAAAAATTGATTCCTTTGTCAGCGAGCATCCTCAGTTCGGTAATCGAAGCGCATTTCTGGCTGAGGCAGCACGTCGCGTGCTGCCTGGGTAAAGATTAACTATAGAGAGCTGCGGTTGCTTTCAGAATATCGGCAAAGGAATAAATATCATCTACTGTCGCTATGGGGTGGCGCGTTTCGTTTTTTTCTATATCGAAAAGACCGATGTATTTTTGTGAGCGATTAAAATGCAATCGGCAAAGGGGTTTGCGGTTGTTATCGTCTACAAGGATTCCACAATAACTCTTTGTGTCTCTATGGGTAATGCGAGGAGCCTCAAGTACAGTCCGAGTAATTGCTTTTACAATATGAAAACCTTCTAAGGAAGTTGCGATTAAGTGGTCCGCAGCTCCCGATATGACGCCCCAAACCGTCCTTTATCGACGTCCTGTGGCTCAATTTTCCAATTTTCAGCCCAAAATCGTCTCTTCGTGGCTGATTTTGGCC
>NZ_JBMKHT010000077.1:0-9769 GCF_049238165.1 Enterobacter cloacae complex sp. IR5422
CAGGGCCAAAATCAGCCACGAAGAGACGATTTTGGGCTGAAAATTGGAAAATTGAGCCACAGGACGTCGATAAAGGACGGTTTGGGGCGTCATATCGGGAGCTGCGGACCACTTAATCGCAACTTCCCTAAGTACTTTTCTGGAACATTTGCAGCAAGATCAAACGCTGAAGGCAAGCCTGACAGCAGCAGGCCTTTAAGTGCCTGTTGAACAGAAGCGACACTTGAGCCGTCAATTTCTATAATTCCAGCCAATGAATTAGCTTTAAAACCACAGCGTATGAGCAAGGCTGTAATCGTATTGACAACTTTATCCCCCATCCAGGGTATTACGTAACAGTATTGTCTACTCGTAATAAAACACTCATTTTGAAGTTTAAAACGCTGAAAGTTACTACAGCCTTCCGCAAATAGGTTTCTGGCGGCAGTATCGGCATAATCTACTTTCTTGCTACCTATTGCTATGCGGTAATCACCTTCCCTATAGATAGCGAGCATTTCCTGACGAACGGCATCATGAACAGACATACCTCCCCCACTAAATTGTGGTGGCTGACCGCCTTTGGTTGCCTCTACATACATAACTTTTTTCTCTGTCTCGATCTCTGTCACTTTCCAGCGCCGCCCACCGAAGATGATGTGTTGGTCTGGTAGCAGTGGGGAGTCCACAGGCACTGTTCCAAGGGTTCTGTTTCCGGTGACAATGCGGAACTCTTCTGGTGTATTGAACACGGCATAAAAAGTGTAATGGTTAGTCAGTTTCTCCCCCTCTGCCCCAACAACCATTTCGCCGCTTGCAAGTTGAGTGAGTAGGCCACATGCTCCCATATGTTTAAGCAGGCTTTTGAAATCGTTTAAATCTACATTTCTGAACGGCCCTGTCTGGCATAGTTGGGACCAGAGCTGGTCGGCACGAACTCCACCCCATTGTGCGGTAATTGCAAGAATCTGGTGTAGCAGCGTGGAGTAATGCATCTGGCGGGAATCGGCAGGCTCAAACCATTGTTTAGAGATCATCAACCTGATCATTGCCATCGACTGCACCAACTGGAGCCGTAGATGATCAACGATACTGCTACTCACAGTAAGCTCATTTTCTGTAATTAGCATTCTGAGTACTGATGGGGAGTCGCGTCGCCCAGAACGCCCCATACGCTGGCGCAAACTGGAAACAGAATGTGGTGGCGTAACTTGGATAACCGACTTAACCTTACCGATATCAATTCCCAACTCAAGCGTCATTGTACAAACAGCTGTAGTGGGCAAATTTCCTTTCTGAAGACGAGATTCAAGCGCCTCACGTAATTCCTTGGCAAGGGAACCATGGTGGGGGAAAAATTCATTCGGAACAATTTGTTCCTCACACATGTCGCTCAGCGTTGCCGCAATGCTTTCAGTGCGCTTTCGGCTGTTTGCAAAGACCAAATGAGAATCGCCACGGCAAAGTCTAAAAATGTCAGCGCAAACGTCATGTTCAGCTGAACTCTGAAGTTCTTCCTCTTTTTGGATCACTCGCTCCAGGTACCCTTTGACCTGTACCTGAAGAGTGGCCGTGCTATTACTATCTGTAACAGTTACGCAGGGGAGTCGTTTGTCCGGGCGCAACATTTCGGGCACTTTCTCCAGTTCCCCCAGCGTGGCACTCAACGCAACGCGGGGAATTGGATTTACCTGGCGACCTAGCACATGGTCAATTCTATTGAGCAGAGAAAGCAGCTGTACACCACGCTCTGAGCCAATAAAAGCATGAAACTCATCAATAACGATGTATGCGACTGAAGAAAACGCCTGTTTGAGCCAGCCCATTGAATTTATGAGCAAAGACTCAAGTGACTCAGGTGTAATCAGTAAAATGCCAGCAGGGTTCGTCCGAGCCTTCTTTTTTTTGCTTTGTGGTACATCCCCGTGCCAGGGAGTCACTGGCATTTCCAATGCATCTCCAAGGCTCTCAAGACGACGGTACTGATCGTTAATCAATGCCTTCAACGGACTGATATAGACGATGCCAAATCCATTAGTGAGATCTGCAACTGCCGAACAGGCAGGAAGAAAGAAAGCCTCTGTTTTACCCGCTGCTGTACCTGCACTGATTAGCACGTCTCGATCACGGGCTAAAATTGCCGGGATAGAACTCTCCTGCAAGGGCCTTAATGTAGACCACCCCTGCTTGTAAACCCACTTACGGACGCGGGGATCGAGGCTATCGTAGGCACTGCTCATAGTTTGAAGTTCGCCAGTCCGTCGTCGTCATCGCTTTCCTCCGTAGTGGCGTCATCCATATCGCTGGGCCTGTCCTCTTCAATCGCCACACCCTCGATTAGAGTTTGCCAGTTCATCGTTCTGTTTTGTTCCAGCACGGCCAGCATGTCCAGGAAACCTTTTATGGTATTACGGGGGGTACGGAAGTAAGCGTCTCCAATGGTTTTACTACAGTGATGCAGAAATCCAGTCAGTGCCTCATCTGGTACCAGATAATTCTCTGGATCTCCGCCTGCATAAACATGGCGAAGATTTCTCAGCAAAATATACAGTTCCTCAGGGGTCAGGCTGGCAAGATGCAAAGTGGGGGATGAGTAGTCAATCACTCCTGCTTTTTGCGCGAACCGGTTTTCCGCCAGACGCGACTGGAGAGCCTCATAGCTGTAAAGACCTTTACGCGGATCGAAAAGAAACTCTGGCGTCCCCCCGAGGATAAAACCAATGTTCTCGGCTGAGCCTTGCAGACAGTCATTCAGAATCCGCAAAATCTGTTCGTAGTTCGCTGTTCTTGCTTGCGTATTATTCAGCTTAAAGAGGTTCACCATTTCGTCGAGGCTGACCAAAAGACCGGCATAGCCTGCCTGGCGGACAAAAAGGCTCATCAACTTTAAAGAATCATAGAATGAAGCGTCTGTGATAATAGTCCGAACGTCGAGATCGTTACGGGCATCAGTTTTAGTGGTGTACTCTCCCCGCAACCAGCGAATGGCATTGGATTTTAGCGTTTCATTATCCTGTTCGTGCCCCCGCCAGAATGCATCAATGACCTTCGCAAAGTCATATCCGCCCACCATATCTGACAGGGCAGCCAGGCGCTTATGAATAACTGATGAAACCTCGGAGCCGTCCGTGTCAGCTTCCTTTCTTGCCTCCGTAACGAACCTTTCAACAACGCTAAGTAACGCATTACCATCCGGCTTGTTTCTGGTGGACATGTTTTTCATAAGCTCTGAGTAGAGATTACGAGCCTGACCTCCCGATGAGTGAATGCGTCTGTCAGGAGAAAGGTCTGCACTGACTGACACCAGCTTCTTCTCTAGCCCAATAGAGCGCACAACACTCAGAAAGAACGTTTTACCAGAACCATATTCACCGATGATAAGTCTGAAGCTTGCACCACCGTCAGCAATCCTCTCAATATCCTGGTGGAGAGCAGTGATTTCATTCACGCGGCCAACCTGGATATGCTGAATGCCTATCCTTGGCGTTACACCTGACTTAAGTGACTGAATAATAGCGTCACGTTCTTTCACTCTTATACGTGTTACAGACATTCACTATCCCTCTAATTCTTTGGCAATTTCCAGGTCAACCCAGATATCATCATCGGCATCGTCCAGCACCGGAGCATCAACCACCGCATAGGACCAGTCATTGATCACCTCAAGCGCACCGCCGAGCATCAAATTCAAATTTCCGCACAATTCTGTCGCCTCTTTTCGGGACCACTGTTCTTTCTCCAGCAAACTGCGATAAAGCTGGCTATGTGCGGAGTCAAGCCCCCCCGTTTCCGTTAATGAGGCTGGAGCGCTTTCTAGCTCTTCCGGTTCTTCTTCGATGAAAATTGTGTTCAGCAATTTACGAACATCATCCGTGGCAGATTCGTGGCGGGCAAGTACATTAGCATCCAGTGTGAACCCTGCTGCTGGCTGATCAGTTGGTACAGACGAGACGAGATCATGTTCAGTTGCGGAATGCTGATGGATATTGTTCGAGACAGATGAGGGATCCAGCCCCAAACTTGAATAAATCTTCTCAAGCTGTTTGATTTCGGCAGGCGCTATTTTCCCATCCGAACAGGCAACACTAACGATAACCTTACCCACAGCAGCTTTTTCCGCGGCCCCCATCAACTCAATCCTGCTTTTCATTCCTGTCATATTGGCTGGGGTATGAAGTTGCCACGTTAAATACGCATGTAGAGAGCGTTTTTCATCATCGGTGAAGCCAGGATTGTTGTTGATGGTATTCTCAAGCACTTTCTGTTCAGCTTGATCAAGAGAATCGTCAATCAAGGCGACCATCGCCCCTAATCTGAGCGTCATTACGGCTGAGATAAATTCAGGAGAAGGTGAGAAGCGTCCACCTTCGGCGGCAGGGAATAGAACAAGTGTCCCATCAACATCCGCCTTCACATGGTGATAATACGGGTCAGGTGCCAGACCGTAACCCATCTTCAGAGCAAAGGCCTGCATCAAATCGGCCTCTTTTTTATTGATCTTATTGGGGCAACTGGCATTCATATGTGCCCAAAAGTCAGCAACTGAGACTAACCCCTCCTTGACGAGGATCGCCTCATCAGCCCAGCGTTTGAATGAGCTTAATATTTTTTCTGCGCTTTCATTAATGATCTCTGAAGGGAGCAACATAATTGCAGCCGTATCATTGACTGACGTACCTTTCCTACCAAGGTAGCGACTATAAGCATCAAGTTCATCCGTACATATGTCGGCAAGAGCCATAATTTTCTGGACAGGGCTCTTCAACGCTCTTGGATCAGGCAGGTCGGGAACAGGAAGTCGAACACCTCGCAAACTAGGACTTGCTGGTGTGTAATCTAACCTTAGGCGCGTTTTATTCGCCTTAACGACCATCCCTTCACCATATTTGAGGGTGTAACGCCGTTTGAAAAGCGCAGCAAACTCTTTAGCACAGCGGCGAGCCGGGGTACGCAGCGAATACTCGGTGTGGTTTATTACCCAGTTCAACGCCAGTTCAGCTGATACAGGAACTCCTTCATGTACAGTTTTTGCCAGAGCCAGCTTAAATTGCATGCTGTTGCTGAAACCTGAATTGCTATCGAGCTCAGTGGCTAAGCCCATGTTCGGGCGCAGAATAGACATGGCTTCGAGTAATTGGGTCGAATATCCACGGAAGGAGCGGTTCTCAATGAATACCGATCTTAACCGAGCGACTTCATTGAACAGATTACGGAACTCAGCATCAGGGAATTTTGGGTCAGTTGAATCTACGAGCGCTTTTCTTTCCAGGCCGTAGAGGTAGATAAAAACATAGCCGATAGGACACGATGGATCAGACCTATCGCTGGCAAGCCAACTGACATACGCACCGCGTGCTTCTGGGGAAAGAGAGGAAAAACTGGGCCAGTATCCTAATGAACTGTCCTCGTAAAGATAAGAAGTAGGTTTTATCTTACATGTGTCATCAATTAATGATGCCTCACTTCCATCGTCATAATAGCCGCCTGATTCCTGACCGGAGGGCTTCATACGTTGCCCCACGTAAATGTGGCCACCGCTAATTGCTACACCAGCTACAGTTATCATCTCACCCGGAAGTACCCATCGAGCTAGTGCACCTGCTGACTTTGAGGTATTCCTGTAATGATTGGTTGTCACCTGAAGTTCAAGACCCCGGCCACCGCTCAATGTAAAAGTTGCAAGGTTATCGTCTTCACTATCATCGTTTCGCACAACCGCCTCCTTTTTCTTGATGTCAGCAATCCATTCTTTAGGCGGTGCTTTGACGGTCCTTGAAACAAGAGACTCGGTGGATCTATGCTTTTTCTTTTTGAAAAACAACAAATAAACAACATAAATCGCCGCTAAAAATATCCATAACTCCATGAGAAGCAACCTTAAAATAACTTTTCACATATACCGGGCCGATGTTTATGAAAAATATGGCAAGAGGATTAGTCTTAAAATAATACATCTAAATCGCATGGGTTAAAAACAAAATGCGTCAAAAATTAAAGCATTGATTGAATTGAAAATAATTATCGATTAAGCATTTCTAACAAGAAATGAATCTTAAAGGGAGTGAAGTTGTGCTTGGCTCTTAGCCGTATTCACACCAGCAGGAGGCGAAGATTCAGGTTCCAAGACCTCAAATATATAGGGGATAGTTGGCTTTTCAGGTTGGGATAGCTTTTTCGTTATAACAAAATGGATGTTTGAGAGACTATCTAAATATTTCTTAGATCGGTCCATTTATCCCCATAACATCTGACCAAACATACACTGCAAATTGACTCGATTTCCAAATTTTCTGTCCTAAATTTGTTCCACAGAAAAGTAAAGAAGGTAGGAGTGCTGTGTAATTACTTGATATGACTGGTGCCGATAATAGGAGTCGAACCTACGACCTTCGCATTACGAATGCGATGTTAATGCATTTTTAACTACTTGAGCAATCAATCAAAACAACATACTTTATATTATAAAACACCAAGTTATAGCAATAAACCCGTTGATTGAAATTAACAAAAGTTGATGTTTATTCCCTCCATTTACTTACACAAGCAGTTACATTATTGTAAGACAGCAATTCTCAACTGGAGCCGAAAAATGGCGCTTTCAAGACAAAAATTTACCTTCGAAAGACTTCGCAGATTCACCTTACCGGAAGGGAAAAAACAAACTTTTCTTTGGGATGCAGATGTAACAACCTTGGCATGCCGAGCAACTAGCGGAGCAAAAGCCTTTGTATTCCAAAGCGTATATGCGGGGAAAACCCTTCGCATGACTATTGGCAACATTAACGACTGGAAGATTGATGATGCGAGAGCCGAGGCAAGACGGTTACAAACATTGATCGATACAGGGATAGATCCACGAATTGCTAAGGCTATAAAAATCGCAGAAGCAGAATCCCTGCAGGCAGAATCACGTAAAACAAAAGTGACTTTCTCCGTCGCCTGGGAAGACTATCTTCAAGAATTGAGAACCGGTATCAGTGCAAAAACTAAACGCCCATATTCTACTCGATACATTGCCGATCACATTAACTTGTCCAGTCGTGGAGGCGAAAGTAAAAAAAGAGGCCAAGGCCCGACTTCGGCTGGACCATTGGCTAGTTTGCTCAACCTGCCGTTATCGGAGCTAACCCCAGATTACATAGCAGCGTGGCTGAGTACAGAAAGGCAAAATAGACCTACCGTCACTGCTCACGCTTATCGCCTACTACGTGCTTTCATCAAATGGAGTAATTATCAGAAAAAATATCAAGGGATCATTCCTGGCGATCTGGCACAAGATTACAACGTAAGAAAAATGGTTCCCGTGTCAGCGAGTAAAGCTGATGATTGCCTGCAAAAGGAACAACTAAAAAGCTGGTTTAGTGCCGTGCGTAGCCTCAATAATCCTATTGCATCGGCCTATCTCCAAGTACTTTTGCTCACTGGTGCTCGGCGTGAAGAAATTGCGTCGCTTCGCTGGTCAGACGTAGATTTCAAATGGTCAAGCATGCGAATTAAAGACAAGATCGAAGGTGAACGTATCATCCCTCTCACTCCTTATGTTTCTGAATTGTTAAATGTACTAGCGCAATCCCCAAATTCTGACGTAAATAAGGAGGGTTGGGTTTTCAGAAGTAACAGTAAAAGTGGCAAAATTATTGAGCCGCGTTCAGCGCACAACAGAGCGTTAGTGCTGGCTGAGTTACCACATATCAGCCTTCACGGTTTACGTCGTAGTTTTGGTACTTTGGCCGAGTGGGTTGAAGTTCCCACTGGTATTGTTGCTCAAATTATGGGACACAAACCCAGCGCTCTTGCCGAAAAACACTATCGCCGTCGTCCGTTAGATCTGTTACGAAAATGGCACGAGAAAATTGAGACATGGATCTTAAATGAAGCAGGTATTACCATAAAAAACAACGTTGATATGCGTTGATTCCATTAAAAATCAACATATTACAAAATATCATCAACTATTGATCAAGATAGATTTTCATGTATCGTAATACACAGTTTAGTCAATGATACAGCAACTACACAGGAGATAAGCCAATGGCAACCCCAGCAACTGTATCCATAGAACCCACTCTGGCAGCTATCAGAGCTCGCTGGTGTATTAATTCAAGTAAAACAACTCAATCCTTTAACGATCCTGCGTCCATGGAAGAGGTTGTCGAGTATCTCAAAGGAACATACTCAGCTCTTCGCAAGTCTGTCGCATGCGCCAAACTGAAAATTTTACATCTTAAACAAAGAATGCAAAATGCTACTAACTTTCTCGCGCGTCTGATGTCATGTAAAAATCAGGCATCCAGATCGCATCACAGTACGGCTAAATCAGCTAAAAGTGCCTTATCATCAGATTCAGGTGATGGTAGTGACCCCGACCCCGAGCCCGAAACGTTTCCTTCTGCCTTCATTACTACCCCTACTAATTCAATAATGCTTAAAGCTTTCTTTGCCAATATCTCAATCACTGAGGTGGCAAAATGAGCGCATTCAAACTCCCGGATACATCTCAATCACAGCTCATTTCAACAGCTGAGTTAGCTAAAATCATTAGCTACAAATCTCAAACCATTCGTAAATGGCTTTGTCAGGACAAATTGCCTGAGGGGCTACCTCGCCCAAAACAAATCAATGGCCGCCATTACTGGTTACGTAAAGATGTCCTCGATTTTATAGATACATTTTCTGTACGAGAAAGTCTGTAATAAATTACAGATTTAATTTTATTGATTTATAGCGATGTTGCCCCGAGAAAAATGGGGCAACACTGAGAAATTTCAGATAGTAGTTTTATATTGAGATAACAAAGAGGTTTCCTTAAAAATGTCTAATAGTGTTACTAATTTTGAGATGAGCAGCGTTCTACCAGGAAAAAAACCTTGTCAAGGCAAAAACAATGAGTCACAGGTAGTACAGACTACTCCCATAAAAAAACACTCAGTCACGTTCAAAAATCAATCTTCATTAGGAGTAATTGATCATTATGCCAGACTAACAAATAAATCTCACTCTTCCGTAATAGCGGAAGTTGTGGATTTGGCTATCCCTATATTAGAAAAATGCAATCGTCATAACTGGTCAATAAATGAAATAAAAAATGACCTGTTAAAGTTCTCTATAAAAGAAAGCATCAATCGAAGCCGAGGTAAAACAGAAGTAACTCTGGAAGAGTACTGTTCGTTAATCTGGAAAACGAACATCATGAGTCCATTAAAAATCCCCATTGCAGATTACTTTCAACTGAACGCTAATGATGAATTCATGGGGAAAGATGAAAAAACAGTTATACGTGAAAGGCTATCCTCGCTGAGGGAAAATTACGATATGGAAAAAGCCATTTACATTTACAATCAACGACATTTTAATGTAAAGCATCAAAGTGTCTCAGGATATTCAAACATTATTCTTATTCATAGAACAACCTTTGAGGATTATTACTTTGATGTCGGGCAGACTCTACTCTTGTCAACATCCCAATTAATTATATTCGGGATAAATGAAGTTCTTAGAAGAAAGGGGATTGTTATGCCTTATCCGGTTGTTTGTTGGATTGATATTTACCATGTCAATGAGATGGTGGTTATGCTGCCAGTGATCCGTAAAACAGATGTTTCCAACCGTGTTAATGCACCGGATGACATCATTATAAACCCATACTCACAGGAGAGCAGAACCTAAGGAAGGTGCGAATAAGTCCGAGATGTGAGATCATCGTGTTGTAACCTGAACCCAGAATGAGTAACCGGATGAGCCAGCAACTGACTTTTGCCGACAGTGAGTTTTCCAGTAAACGCCGCCAGAC
>NZ_JBMKHT010000078.1:0-9740 GCF_049238165.1 Enterobacter cloacae complex sp. IR5422
TCTGGCGGCGTTTACTGGAAAACTCACTGTCGGCAAAAGTCAGTTGCTGGCTCATCCGGTTACTCATTCTGGGTTCAGGTTACAACACGATGATCTCACATCTCGGACTTATTCGCACCTTCCTTAACACGCTGGCAGAATCCCCGGAATGCAAAGACTATCCGAGCGTAATTAGCGGGTATTTGGGTAAGAACTGGGGAATTTTATTAGGTGCGCTCTATTTCGTGATGCTGGTGATCTGGATGTTTGTCTATTCCACGGCCATTACCAACGACAGCGCCTCGTATTTGCACACCTTCGGCGTGACCGACGGTTTGCTCTCGGAAAATCCGTTCTACGGTTTATTCCTGATTTGCATTCTGGTCGCGATTTCTTCACGCGGTGAAAAGCTGCTGTTTAAAGTGTCCAGCCTGATGGTGCTGACCAAATTATTCGTAGTTGCCGCGCTGGGCCTGTCGATGATCGGCCTCTGGCATTTAGCCAACGTGGGCATGCTGCCGCCGCTGGGGCTGCTGATTAAAAACGCCATCATTACGCTGCCCTTTACCTTAACCTCCATTCTCTTTATTCAGACCCTGAGCCCGATGGTGATCTCTTACCGCTCGCGTGAAAAATCGGTGGAGGTGGCGCGTCATAAGGCGCTCCGGGCAATGAACATTGCCTTTGGCGTCCTGTTTGTGACGGTCTTCTTCTATGCCGTCTCTTTCACCCTGGCGATGGGGCACGATGAGGCGGTCAAAGCCTACGAGCAGAATATCTCTGCCCTGGCGATTGCGGCGCAGTTTATCAGCGGCGACGGCGCGGGCTGGGTCAAAATCGTCAGCGTGATCCTCAATATCTTCGCCGTGATGACCGCGTTCTTCGGCGTCTACCTCGGCTTCCGCGAGGCCACGCAGGGTATCGTCATGAACATCCTGCGCCGCAAAATGCCGGCAGAAAGAATCAATGAAAACGCCGTCCAGCGCGGGATTATGCTGTTCGCCATTCTGCTGGCCTGGAGCGCGATAGTCCTGAACGCGCCGGTGTTGAGCTTCACCTCCATTTGCAGCCCCATCTTCGGCATGGTGGGCTGTCTGATCCCGGCATGGCTGGTCTACAAGGTACCGGCGCTGCATAAATATAAAGGCGTATCGCTGGTGATTATTGTCATCACCGGACTGCTGCTTTGTGTTTCTCCTTTCCTCGCATTCTCCTGAGGGTCATTAAGGTCGTAACGATGTCTGAGCAAATTCATCCTTTATGGAATCAATTTATTCGCGCGGTGCAGGAAGAAGTGAAGCCTGCCCTTGGGTGCACCGAGCCCGTCTCTCTGGCACTGGCCTGTGCGATTGCCGCAGACCTCCTGCCGGGGGAGGTCACACGGATTGAGGCGTGGGTCTCGCCGAACCTGATGAAAAACGGGCTGGGCGTGACGGTACCGGGTACCGGCATGGTCGGGTTGCCCATTGCTGCGGCGCTGGGCGCAATTGGCGGTAATGCGCACGCCGGCCTGGAGGTGTTGAAAGATGCCACAGCCGATGCACTGGTCCGCGCCAAAGCTCTGCTTGAGGCAGGGCAAGTGCAGGTAAAACTGCAGGAGGCCTGCGATGAGATCCTCTATTCCCGTGCCTGCGTTTATGCCGGGGATCTCTCGGCAATGGTGACCATCGCGGGCGGGCATACCCGGGTGGTGGAAGTGGTTTGCCAGGGGGAAACGCGCTTTACGCTGGATAAGCCCGTGACCGAGGTGGATGACAACCCGCTGGCGGTACTGTCGCACGCTACGCTGTCGCAGATCCTGGAATTTGTCGAGCAGGTGCCGTTTGAGGCCATTCGCTTCATCCTGGAAGCAGGGCAACTGAACGATGCGCTCTCCCGCGAAGGGCTCAGCGGGAAGTGGGGGCTGCATATTGGCGCAACGCTTGAGAAGCAGCGCTCGCGCGGATGGCTGGCGCAGGATCTGGGTTCAGACATTGTTATTCGCACCAGCGCCGCCTCGGATGCCCGGATGGGGGGCGCAACGCTGCCGGCGATGAGCAATTCGGGCTCCGGTAACCAGGGGATCACCGCCACCATGCCCGTCGTTGTTGTGGCTGAGCACCTTCAGGCCGGTGACGAACGGCTGGCGCGGGCGCTGATGCTGTCGCATCTGTCGGCGATCTATATCCATTATCAGCTTCCGCGCCTGTCCGCACTGTGTGCGGCGACAACGGCGGCGATGGGCGCTGCGGCAGGAATGGCGTGGCTGATGGGTGGCCGTTACCAGACCATCGCAATGGCGATCGGCAGTATGATCGGTGACGTCAGCGGGATGATCTGCGACGGGGCGTCAAACAGCTGCGCCATGAAGGTCTCCACCAGCGTCAGTAGCGCCTGGAAAGCGGTGATGATGGCGCTGGATGAGTCGGGCGTGACGGGCAACGAGGGGATTGTCGCGCACGATGTGGAGCAGTCGATCGCGAACCTGTGCGCGCTGGCGTGCCGCTCGATGCAGGCCACGGACCGGCAGATTATTGAGATTATGGCGAGTAAGGTGTAGCGAGTTCAGGGCTCTATCGGTTCCCTCTCCCTGTGGGAGAGGGTTAGGGTCAGGGCGTTCTTTAAACCGGTAAATCAATCAGCAGCGCGCGCAGCGGCGTATCCGCCACAAGGGTAATATTCGCTTCATCACGAATAAACGCGCCGTCGCCGCAGGTGAGCGCTTCTTTCTCTTCCGCGTGCGTCACCGCATGCACGGTACCGTGAATCGACTGCAGATAGGCGCGCGGGCCGTGAAGCTGGAAGCTTGCCTGCTCACCTTTCTTCAGCTCGATATGGTGCAGCCACACCTGCTGACGCAGCTGCAGGCTCTCTTTACTGCCATCAGGGGATGCAATCAGCTGTTGCTTATCGCCCGTTAAATCTAACTTCTGTACCAGCGGATTTTCCCGCTCAGGGCAGGCGTCGAGCCACAGCTGCATGCGGGTCAGCGTTTTGTCTTTGCTGAGGTTATGCTCGCTGTAGCTGATGCCCGGCTGCGTGGAAATTAACAGCGCTTCGCCAGCCTTTGCCTGGACATGATTGCCCTCGCTATCGCGGTATTCTGCCTCGCCTTCCAGGATCAGGTTCAGGATATCGACTTTCGGGTACGTACGCGGCTGGAAGGAGGCGCCCGGGGCGAGCACTTCCTGGTTCAACACGCGCAGTGAAGCGTAACCGAGGAGTTTAGGGTCAAAGTAGTGTCCAAAGGAAAAGGTGTAGCGGGCCTGCAGCCAACCGAAATCGGCTTGTCCGCACTGTTTAGCTGTTCTTGTCGTAATCATAAACTTGACCTCTCTTTACACTAAAACAATGGTAAAGGTATGGACGCTTCATTGTTAGCCAGATATTCTGCCTGGTATGTTCAAATTTCCTGAATGAGAACGAGATGGCTAAAGAGAGAGCATTGACGCTTGAGGCGCTTCGCGTCATGGACGCGATTGACCGACGCGGCAGTTTTGCGGCGGCGGCCGATGAACTGGGGCGCGTTCCGTCTGCGCTGAGCTACACCATGCAGAAGCTGGAGGAAGAGCTGGACGTGGTGCTTTTTGACCGCTCCGGTCATCGAACAAAATTCACCAATGTCGGCCGAATGCTGCTGGAGCGCGGCCGCGTGCTGCTGGAAGCGGCTGATAAGCTGACGACCGACGCCGAAGCGCTGGCGCGCGGTTGGGAAACCCATCTGACGCTCGTGACCGAAGCGCTGGTGCCGACCGAAGCGCTGTTTCCGCTGGTGGACCGCCTGGCGGCGAAGGCCAATACGCAGCTGTCGATCATCACCGAGGTGCTGGCAGGGGCGTGGGAACGTCTGGAGACGGGCAGGGCAGATATCGTTATTGCGCCGGACATGCACTTCCGCTCATCGTCAGAAATCAACTCGCGCAAACTCTACAGCGTCATGAACGTCTACGTTGCCGCCCCCAACCATCCGATTCACCAGGAGCCGGAGCCGCTCTCCGAAGTGACGCGCGTGAAATATCGCGGCGTCGCGGTCGCGGATACCGCGCGCGAGCGTCCGGTACTGACGGTGCAGCTGCTGGATAAACAGCCACGTCTGACGGTGACCTCCCTGGAAGACAAACGGCAGGCGCTGCTGGCCGGTCTGGGCGTGGCGACGATGCCGTACCCGTTTGTGGAGAAAGATATTGCGGAAGGGCGGCTGCGGGTCGTGAGTCCGGAGTACACCAGCGAAGTGGATATCATTATGGCGTGGCGTCGCGACAGCATGGGCGAAGCCAAATCATGGTGCCTGCGCGAAATACCCAAACTCTTCGCCCACCACAATAAATAAACGAGTAGGCCCGGTAAGCGTAAGCGCCACCGGGCAGTAATTTACGCGACGATCTTAGGATCCGGACCAAAGCGGTTTTCACCTGGGGTGCCGCTCTGGCAGTTGAAGATAAGAATCACGATCCAGCCCACGATCGGGATCAACAGCAGCAATAACCACCACGCCGAACGATCGGTGTCGTGCAGCCGACGGAACAATACCGCCCACGATGGCAGCAGGACTAACAGGCCATAAATGGTGGTCAGCACGCCTTCACCGCCAGCCCGCTCCCAGCCAAGAATTTTATCCACAATACCCAGCACCATGATGAGGATGAAGTTCACCAGAACGAACATCCAGTACTCTTTGCGGCGGGCGCGGCCACCAAATCCAATGTAGTTGCGCAGTACTTTTAAATACCAGTCCATTTTCCTTGCCTCATTAGTCAGTCAATCACTTGTTTTCTAAGCGATCGAGGTAAGAATAGATGGAGATTGTGAATTAAAAAAGGGCATCTGGTGATGCCCTTAATATTTATCCAAAACGGACGTCGCGCCCGTGCGGTTCATCCAGATCCTGCCACGGCCCGATGGAGATAATGCCCGTCGGGTTGATGGTCTTGTGGCTGCGGAAATAGTGGGTGCGAATATGGTCGAAGTCGACCGTCTCCGCGATGCCCGGCATCTGGTAGATGTCGCGCAGGAAACCATGCAGGTTCAGGTAGTCGCTGATGCGGTGCTTGTCGCACTTAAAGTGGGTGACATAGACCGGATCAAAGCGAACCAGCGTGGTCCACAGGCGAATGTCCGCTTCCGTCAGGCGATCGCCCGTCAGGTAGCGATGCTGGCCCAGGATCTGTTCCAGGCGTTCCAGCGATTCAAACACCTTTCCGACCGCTTCGTCATACGCTTCCTGGCTGGTGGCGAAACCGGCCTTATAGACACCGTTATTGACGTTGTCGTAAATCCAGCCGTTCAGTTCATCAATTTTCTCGCGCAGCTCCACCGGATAGTAATCTCCGGCACGGGCGCCGTGCGCGTCAAACGCGGTATTGAACATGCGGATGATTTCCGCAGACTCATTGCTGACAATCGTCTGGTTTTTCTTGTCCCACAGCACCGGCACGGTCACGCGCCCGGTGTAGTGCGGATCGGCACGCAGATAGAGCTGGTACAGGAAATTGTGGTGATAAAGATCGTCGCCGGTCGCTGCAGGGAAATCACTGTCAAACGTCCAGCCATTTTCCAGCATCAGCGGGTTGACCACGGAAACCGGAATGAAGGATTCGAGACCTTTAAGCTTGCGCACGATCAGCGTGCGGTGGGCCCACGGGCAGGCGAGGGAAACATAAAGATGATAACGATCTTTCTCAGCCGCGAAGCCGCCTTCGCCGCTCGGGCCTGGTGCGCCGTCGGCGGTCAGCCAGTTACGGAAGGCCGAAACAGAGCGCTTAAAGCGACCTCCGGTGGATTTGGTGTCATACCAGACATCCTGCCAGACGCCGTCTACGAGTTGTCCCATTTTTTCTCCTCCGTCAGATAGCAAAAGCGAGGAGATGTCTCCTCGCTTTGTGTTTATTCAGTATAGCGTGCTTACCATTTCTTATTCAGAACGCGGTCGATGCTGTATGCGCCCGGGCCAGTGACGGCCAGCAGCAGGAAGCCACCCGCGATGGTCAGGTTTTTCATGAACATCAGTGAGTTCACGCCTTCCGCAAAGTTGCTGTGGAAGATGAACGCGGTCAGCAGGGTGAAGCCTGCGGTAAACAGCGCGGTGGTGCGGGTCAGGAAGCCGAACAGCACTGCCAGGCCGCCGCCGAACTCAAGAAGAATGGTCAGTGGCAACAGGAACCCCGGAACGCCCATGGCTTCCATATACTGCTGGGTACCCGCATAACCGGTGATTTTGCCCCAACCTGCCACGATGAACAGAATTGGCATCAGAATACGCGCGACCAGTACACCAACATCTTCTAATTTTTTCATTTTACTCTCCAGGAAACCACATCAGCGGCTGAACGTTATTTGTCTGCAATTCCGGGTAGATACCGCGTCGTTGCTGTCGATGGAGAGCATCATAAACGTGACGGTGGGCAATTGTTAGCAAGGAAAACTGTCAATCTTCTTCAAAGATATTGAGTAAGGGAGGGGGAGGATTTTGTCGGGTGGCGCTGCGCTTACCCGGCCTACGAGTGTAAGTAGGCCGGGTAAGGCGTAGCCGCCACCCGGCGAGAAGGCTAGCGTAATTGCTGCTGACGGATCGTGGCTTTCACCAGACGCCAGGCGCTCCAGGCACCAAAACCACGGCGCGCCCAGCGGATGAGCATATTTGGATGACGAACCGTCCAGATTGCCATCACGCTGCTGCCGACCAGCGCCCATGAACGCAGGCTCAGGAAGGTGTTCCAGCCCCGGTCAAACCGTCGCGTCGCGTCAATCCAGTCGCGACGGCTGGCCGACAGATCCAGCCGTTGCTGCTGGATCTGGCTTAGCAGGTATGCTTTTCGCTTTTGACGTTCGGCTTTACCGCTCACGGCTTGTCATCCTCCAGCAGGGCGCGATCGTTAGCCAGCTCCTGACGCGTATGGCGCAGGAACGTGGACTTACGCGCTTTACGCAGCGTCCATATGCCGCCAATCAGCGCCGCGACCAGCAGAACGACGGTCGTGGCAATCATGGCGTTGAGACGATACTGCGGGTCAATGGCCCAGATGATTAACACCATCAGGCTCATCAGACCAAACGCGGCGAAGAGCATGGTCAGTCCAAGCATCAGCAGCATCTGGAAGAGGTTCGCTTTCTCCTCCTCCAGTTCGACCACTGCCAGCCGGACGCGCGTTTCGGCAATCCCGACCAGCGTCGTCAAAATACGCTGGCCGATGCCGAGGACGTTGTTAGCAGGCCCTTGTGCGTGACGAGGATCTTCCATATCAACGACGCGTCAGCAGGACACCCAGTACCACACCGACTGCGGCACCAATCCCGACACCCGTCCATGGATTATCACGCACATATTCGTCCGCACGCGCGGCCGCTTCGCGGGTCTGTTTTGCCAGCGCATCGCCGGTTTCACCCAGGCGATAGCGGCTCTCTTTCAGCGCCTGCTCCGCCTTGCTGCGCAGCTTGCTGACCTCTTCTTTTGACTTGTCAGCAGAGGAGTTCAGCACCTCTTCCAGGGTATCGGCCAGGGATTTCAGTTCAGCGCGCAGATGTTCAGACGTCGTATCTTTTGACATGATTCTCTCCTGTTGAGATTTCCGTTAACTCAATAATCGCGAGCTTCCAGCGCTTTCAGGTCGTCCTGCGCTTCTTTCAACTTCTTCTCGCGCTTAGCAATTTTTTCCGCATCCCCTTTCTCTTTCGCTTCCTGCAGGTCGCGACGGCGCTCGGCTATCTCGTCCTTCTGTTCAGCGATTTTCTTCTGGTGGTCGGCACGCAGCTTGCTGTCTGAACAGTTCGCTTTCACTTCGCTCAGCGCTTTTTTAAGACCATCAACACGGTGCTGATTGTTATGCTTTTCGGCATAACCGATCTCACGCTGAATATCCTGTTCTTTCTCCTGACAGAGAGAATTTGCGAAGGATGCTGTGCTTAAAGAAAAAAGGGCCAGAGCCAGAGTCATGCGGAATTTCATTATCGAAACCTTCCATTGTGTTGCGGCGTAAGCCGCTATCCAAAGTTATGCGGAGTACATTCGAGGGGTGCTCCGCGTACTTAAGCATAGTAAGTAAACGGGGGATTCACCAAAGTGAGTGAAAAGATTCGGAATCCTGGTAATTATCCAAACCGATGCGACGTATCGCGAATCAGCGACAGCCAGGCAGCAGGCTGGCTGTCATCTTCCTGCTGAGCGATGATATACCCGTGCGGCAGCGTACGGTCGAGAACCACTTTTGCGGCGGCACTTTGCGCTCGGGAATCAAACTTGATCAGTAAAACATCGTCCTGCGGGGTGATGCTTTTAAAGCGGATCCCGTTCGCGTCCAGATGGTGCCAGACAGAAAAACCGTCAGGCACGCTGGCACCCTGGTTCACCGGGCGAATGGCCAGCGTGGATTCCTGGTGCGAAAGCGCGCTCCATGCCAGCAGCATGGCGCTGAGCACCACCAGTGTTATCACGGCGCAGGCAAAACGGCGCAGGGCGAGCGGTGAGATAGCCATCGTTAGCCTCTGGCTCCGTATTTCTTTTTCCACAGGACGACCAGCGAGCCGATCAGACCGAAGACCAGCAGCACCACAGGCAGCAGCATCAGGCAGGACATCAGCTGGTCTTCATATTTCATAAAGACTGGCGTTTTCCCCAACGCATAGCCGAGCGTCGTCAGAATCAGTACCCACAGCAGGCCGCTCATCCAGTTAAAGAACTGGAAGCGCGCGCTGCTCAGCCCCGACAGACCGGCAATGGTCGGCAACAGGGTGCGTACAAAGGCGATAAAGCGGCCAATCAGCAGCGCAGAAAGCCCGTGCTTATGGAAAAGGTGGTGCGCCCGCTGGTGATAATGTGCAGGCAGGTGCGAGAGCCAGTTCTGGACGATCCGGGTATTGCCCAGCCATCTTCCCTGGATGTAGCTGACCCAGCAGCCGAGACTCGCGGCGACGGTCAGTAACAAAATAGTTTGCGGGAATGCCATCGCCCCTTTGGCGCACAGCACGCCGACAAGCACCAGTAAACTGTCACCGGGCAGGAAAGCAGCAGGCAGCAAGCCGTTCTCAAGGAACAGGATCATAAACAAGACGAAATAGAGCATGCCAATCATGGAAGGGTTGGCCAGCGTTTCAAAATCCTGCGCCCAGAGGGCATGCAGTAGTTGGGTCAAAAGTTCCATTCAGTGTTCCTGGAAATCGGTTAACGTCATGCCTGTTATCCGGGACAAACAGCACGGCGACATGGTTGTGATTTCATTATGGTCGCTCGCGGACACATTGCGGTGTGGCCAACACTGTTCCCTGTTAATTGGCTGGTTAGCAAGCACTAACTTACAAAATAACGAAGTGAATCCAATTGTAACAAAGCCCAACGTTCTGCGTCACAGAATTTGCAGGCGTGAGTTGATTTTGGCGTAAGCCCAGAAAGTGAGCGAGGGGATTTACAAAGGCTGACACTATATATGTTTTGCTTACCCACGTTCGCCGGAAGGCGCAGCGAAGCGCCTGCCAGCGGGAAGGTCATCTATTTTGCGGCACTGGGGACCGTATCGAGATGAACAACGGGATTATCGGCGAAAAGATAGCGGTCAGCGTTAAATTCGAAGTCGTCGCTGGTTTCATTGAACAGCATCTGCTTGGTGTTTTCCAGGTGCTGCCACATCGCCAGCTTAGCGGCGTGCGGATCTTTACGAATCAGCGCTTTAAGGAAGGTGCGAATAAGTCCGAGATGTGAGATCATCGTGTTGTAACCTGAACCCAGAATGAGTAACCGGATGAGCCAGCAACTGACTTTTGCCGACAGTGAGTTTTCCAGTAAACGCCGCCAG
>NZ_JBMKHT010000079.1:0-9590 GCF_049238165.1 Enterobacter cloacae complex sp. IR5422
CGGTCTGAATATCCCAGATGCTCTCCTGCCCGCTGTCACTCATCCCGGCCTGGTTGCGTAATGGCAGCGTGACGCCAAATTCATACTGCTGCTGACTGTCCTGAAAAATCACCACGTCCTGTTCAAGACGGCTGTCCATTTCATAACGCCAGTAAATGCCCACTTCGGCAAGCAGGCGCTGGATAAACGCAAGGTCAGTTTCCCGCCACTGGGTGATGAGCTCCCGAGACGGATATTCGCGGGAGAGCCGGAACTCAAAGTCCTGTCCTTCCAGACCGTGTTTACGCAGTACCTGTTCAACGACTTCGGTGACCGACAGGTTGAGATAAATCTGGCTGCCCTTTGTAAAGCCAAGAAGCGCGATACGGGGAACCAGCGTCAGTGCGTAACGGGAATCCTCACCGGATGTGGATATCCGGCGAAATGACTCCACCACCCCATAAACCGTCCGGACCGGCAGCGCCGGTGTTCCGTCAAACACCGGGGTCTGAAAAGTGAATGACGCCGGCTTCAGCAGCAACGTGTCGCAGGCAATATCCGCCGAGGAGCAGGTAACCGCCACGTCATACCGCCAGGGCTGGCTGAGGGACTCCACCGCGCTGTAACGCAGAACATCAAGGAAATGGCTGCATCCATGAACGTCAACACGATACCGTGACTGCCCTAAAAGCGGTTGCACCCTGTCGGTTGCCTTATTGATCAGCGAACCGCTCATAACGGTTCTCCTTCTGCCTGTGCGTCAAACGCCAGCACAATGCCCTCTTCCTCATTCCAGGTCAGCTGTAGCGAGGACGGCTTTTGTTTGACCGCCATATGGCTTAATAACTGCTGGCTCAGAACCGGCAGGATCTGCTGATTAAGCAGGCTGTCCACATTGCGGGCACCGGTATCCGGCAGCAAACACGCCTTCGTCAGCTTGTCGATGAGGCTTTCGTCAATATGCGTGGAAATGCCGTAGTGACGTTGCAGACGCGTGCTCACCTGTGCGAGCTTCATGCCGACGATGGTGCGCATGGCATCCATTGCCAGCGGGCGGTATATCACCGTCTGGAAGCGAGCAAGCAGTGCTGGCTGGAAATGATCGCGCAGGATCGGGCGTAACAACTCATGCAGATCGCTCTCAGTGGCTTCTGGCTGCTCATCCAGCAACTGCATAAGCGGATCACTGCCCAGGTTGGACGTCATCAGGATCACGGTGTTGCGGAAATCAATTTCACGCCCTTCCCCGTCCCGCATAAAGCCCCGGTCAAAGACCTGATAAAACAGGTTCATCACATCCCGATGAGCCTTCTCCACTTCATCGAGCAGCACCACGCTGTAAGGCCGCTTACGGACTGCCTCGGTGAGTATTCCCCCCTGACCATATCCTACATAGCCCGGAGGTGAGCCTTTCAACTGCGAGACCGTGTGCGGCTCCTGGTATTCAGACAGGTTGATGGTAATGAGCGACTTCTCACCACCATACATAACGTCAGCAAGCGCCAGCGCGGTTTCCGTTTTGCCCACTCCGCTTGGGCCCACCAGTAAAAATACACCCTGAGGTCCGTTTTCCGGCGTCAGGCCGGTTTTTGAAGCCCTCAGACGCTGGGCGATGGCATTAAGGGCAGGGCTTTGGCCGACTACACGAATTGCCAGCTGCTCTTCCAGCGTCAGCAATTCGGTTTGCTCATCTTTCATCAGCGACGAGAGAGGAACCCCTGTCCAGTCGGCGATAACGGTCGCAACGGTGCGGACATCAACATCCAGACCCAGTAATGGGCTGTTATTCTGTACCAGTGCCAATTCCTGCTGGAAGGCAGAGATCTCCTTCTGACGACTGATGTCTTCACGGCAGGCTTTCAGCGAGTCGGTGAGCTGCTTTTCAGTTTCATACTGTGACTGAAGGGCTGTTTTCTGTTGGTTAAGATTAAGAGTAAGTTGTTCGATCTGCGGCAGACGGCTGGTATCAATAGCGTTACCCAGAGCAATATCCTCCAGTAACTCCTGTTGTTCTATTGCCAGCGATGTCAGTTGGGCCTGCAACCGGGTAAGCTGTTCTGGTAGTGTATCCAGGCTCATCCGCACCCGGGCCGCAGCGGTATCTAATAAATCCACCGCTTTATCAGGCAACTGGCGACCTGTCAGGTAGCGGCGGGAGAGAGTCACCGCTGCCCGGACGGCCTCACCGGTAATATGCACGCCGTGATGTTCGGCGTAGCGGGATTTAAGACCGCGCAGCATCAGGCAGGCTGTGTCATCATCGGGCTCATCAACCTTGACCATCTGGAAGCGACGCTCCAGAGCAGCGTCACGTTCGAAATACTGCTTGTATTCACTCCAGGTAGTGGCGGCGATGGTACGCAGTTCGCCACGCGCCAGCGCCGGTTTCAGCAGATTAGCCGCATCTGCCCCGCCAGCTTGATTACCCGCCCCGATAATGGTGTGCGCCTCATCAATAAACAGCAGCACCGGTACAGGGGATTGCTGTACCGCATCGATGATATTTTTCAGACGCTGTTCAAATTCCCCCTTCACACCGGCACCTGCCTGAAGCAAACCCAGATCCAGTGTCCTGACGATGACAGGCTTAAGACTTTCGGGCACATTGCCCTCGGCAATACGCAGCGCCAGGCCTTCTACCAGGGCCGTTTTGCCAACGCCGGGTTCACCAACAAGGATCGGGTTGTTCTTCCTGCGTCTGGAGAGAATATCCACCATCTGACGGATTTCGTTATCGCGCCCAAAGACCGGGTCAATCTTTCCTTCCCGGGCACGGGCAGTCACATCAACTGTAAAACGATTGAGAACGGACTCTTCCTGTGAAACGGCAGGCTGCGCACTTCCGCCTTCAGCCTGATATTGTGCCTCATGCTGTAACGGTGCAGCCCGGCCAATAATGCTGACATTGCCAGACTGCTCACTGAGCGCAACGTCATGCCGCTCATCCGACTGGGCTTCCAGCAGGGGACGTAACCTTTCCAGCTGGCTGGTGGTTAGCGTCATTAAAGGCCAGAGGCCATCACAGCGTGTCAACCCTGACGTTTCAACCATGGCCATAAGCAAATGTATGCTGCGGATCTGCTCATCTCCTGCGAGCGTGGCGGCAAGCCAGGCCTGTTTCAGCAGGGTCTGGAGGGAAGCAGAAAGCTCCGGGCGTGTGCGAACTGAGCGAGGCTGTGCATCCAGCCAGCTCAGAAGTGACTGCCAGACGGCATCCATATCCCATTCATAGCGTCGGGCAAGAACGGTCAGGTCACCTTCCCCCTGCTCCAGCAGTTTCAGCAGCCAGTGCTCAGGCGTGATTTCTGCATGCGCACGGGTCTGACATAAAGAAGCCGCCCCCTCCAGTGCTCTGGCGCAATAAGGGTTAAGTCGTCGTAGCAGGACTGCTGAATGATGTTCCATGTCGTTCCCTCTTGTTCAGGCACGCTACCGCCCCTGGCCGTCAACCGATGCCCATAAGGTTCATGCCGATAAATTGTGAGACTGCTCTGCAAAGCGTCCTTCTGAAAGGCGCTGTGCGGAGCAAAACAAAAAGGCGGACAGAAGGGATCTGCCCGCCAGAGTCTTATGCTGTGGTGCGTTCGTTCCAGGAATCGGAATGAATGATGTTGCCGTCTTTGTAGGTCCAGGTGATTTTTTCGTAGCGCAGTTCGATCTGCTCAAGGTGGTTATGCTTCTCGAAGGAGGCATCCTTGATGTCGTGCATTTTTGGTGCAACTTTCACCAGCTTGACGTTTTCCAGCTTGGTGTTGAAATACTCAACTTCCTGGCCTGCGTCATTGATTTTGTACCACTTGAATTCAGCAGACTTCAGGGTCTGGCCCGTGGTCACGGCTTTGTAGAGGTACGGGCTGGAAGAGTCGATTTCTTTGGTAAACAGGAACGGCGTGTGAATACGGGTGCCGGTCAGTTTGCCAGTATTGTTATCGGTCGGGATGTACAGGCTGTGTTCCTGAGCAACAACTTCGATGCTTCCTTCGCGATCTTTCACATCTACGGAACCCTTAATGTCAGCGCCGCCATCGTCTTTCAGCCACAGATAAACTGGGATTGCCATGTTTTACTTCTCCATTTCTTTAGTTGAAACGTCACGTACATCCTGTGACGCGTGTTTTGCGCCTGGCAAACGACAGGCGTCAGCCTGCGGTACCAGACTAATCTCGACACGCCGGTTATGCGCACGGCCATCAGGCGTGTCGTTTGATGCAATCGGTCGGCTGTCACCGTAACCCTGCACGGCAAAGCAACTTTCCGGTACGTCCCCGGTATCACGCATCCAGTTACGGACGGCCTCAGCTCGTTGTAAAGACAGGGTCTGGTTGAGCTGAACGCCACCGGTATTGTCTGTGTGGCCGCTTACCACGATGAGCCAGTCTGGTCTGGCCTTGATTCCGACCAGCGAGTTGACCAGCATTTTGGTGGAGCCCGGTTTCAGCACGGACTTACCGGAATCAAACAGCGACATGCTGTCGAGACGAACAATTTTCGGTACTGGTTTTGGTTTAGGTGCTGGTGGAGGCGTCCAGGTATCGATAGCCTGTTGCAAGGCCAGCCACAGTCGTTGGCCCGGGTAATAGCCCAGGCTGTAACGCAAAGGTTCACCCTGGCGCTGCCAGCGTTCAAGCAGGAGCGCATCCTGCTTCAGGGTGGCCAGTGATTCTGCCTTAGGGCGATAGTGGTTCATCGGGATTGCATTCCAGCGCTGTAAATCGGCACTCACCTGACGGATCAGGTCACGATTATTGAGCGCAGAAATACCCAATGCGGTCAGGGCACACAGCCACACCAGCAGGATCAGACGACGGGTACGCTGTCCCCCCTGCACAGGTGAAGCAAAAGGTGCCAGCAGCGGCAGAACCGCGTCCGGAAACAAACTTGCCGGTGCTGTCTGCCCTGGTTTTCGAAAAAACTGTAAACAGGTGAGGGTATATAGCCAGTCGGCCCAGACTGACTCTGTACCGGGAAGGACGGTACCGAGGCGCATTGCCACAGAGAATGTTCGTTCTGGAGGCGTTAACCGATCAGGCTTTTCCAGCTCATCAGTAAGCGTATTACGGATAAAGGAAAATGCCTCACTGACGGCTGGCAGTGCCAGGATATTGTCTTCCGCCTGCTGCCAGTCGATGAATGCCTGCGGCGAATCATTTACCGGACAGACAATCGGTTTATCACCCCGAACGATTATCCAGGGCGTTTCTGGCCCGGAAAATTCGGCACACAACACAACCGGCAGAGTGAACCCCGTCAGGGATTTAATCTGTTTACACTGCTGGCGGAGCGTTTTCAGTGTGGAACGAAGAACGGCTTCATCCTGGTGATGGTCTGGCAGGCAGCGGTACATAACCGATAGCTGACCGACATGGCGCGGGAACTGCGTCTGTATGCTACGGACAATGTCAGTTAACCGGCAGATGTCACCAGCCCGTAACCACCATCCCTGGGCTGTTTTACGCAGAAAGTTTCCCTGAAACAACGCATCCAGCATGTCACCACACACCAGTACAACGGGGCCCTGGGAGTCGAGTAATGGCAGTTCAGCAGCCGACAGGGTAGCATCGGATGAAGGCTCTACACGCCGACAGTTGTTAAAAACATACCAGCCTGCCAGCAGGAGAATCAGCAGAGTGGTCAGGCTTTTAAACACGTTGCCTGTCGGGATGAAATACCACAGCAACCACAGCAACGCTCCAACGGCTACGAAGGTGTGCAGGATTACCGGAATGATGACTGATCTACGCATTAGCCATGCAGCTCCGGTATTTGTGCTGATAACAGGGCCTGAAGCCACAATTGACCCCCCCACCAGATAACTCCGGTAAGAACGACGGCTAGCGCGATCCAGAACCATACTGAGCGCATCAGACTCCAGCGATGTTTCCCCATCCGGTGAACAACCAGAGACAGGTCTGCATCAGGCGGAGAAACTCGCTCAGAAAGGGCTTTTTCTACCTCATCACGCTGCGACTGGCTGACCGCCTTGAGGCTGTATAATCCCTGAAAGCCTAGCGCAATCACACGGTGATAACAGGTTAAAACGGCCGGGTTCGGTGAAGGCTGACGCAGAACCTCTGCAATTCGATCCCACAGCGCTTCACCTGCACGAAGTGAGCCAAAAAAACGAGCCTGAAGAGGAGCTTTACGCCAGGCGGCCTGACCATCATCAACTTTCGGCTCCTCATCTTCCTCACTTTTTTCAGGCTTACGGCTCATCACTGTCTCGTCCAGCAGAGCACATTGTGCGTAGGAAATATGCTCGACACTGGCATCGTCATAACCGGCACGTTCCAGCGCTTCCCGCACACTTTCAACCTGTTTAACGCATTTGTTGTAAAGCGCAGCGCCATTAAGCGTGACGGCGCCTTTCTTAAGCATAGTGACGGTAAGCCAGGTCTCCGCCATCAGCTGGTCGATATCGATATCCTTTCTCATGAGCGCAATACCGCAAACAGTTCAAGTTCCAGAGCACCAAGTAATTCAGGCACATAGAACATACACACGCCCTGCTCCTGCATTTCATGCGCTGCGGGGCTTTCCATATCAAGCGCGAAGTACTGGTTTTCCATACGTACAGGCAACGCTGCCGGAACTCTGCTGACGGGAATCAAAGGGATCCCCTTCAGCGCAGCGCCATAGATCTCGCGGACATCATCAGGTGAACCCGCCTGGCAGAGAGCAGGGAATTTCTCGGCAACCTGCCAGGCCGGGATATCAGAGCGCACAGAGAGATAAAGGTCGGCCTCTTCACGCAGACGGATATCGTGGAGGTTGGCCTTCCAGGTCTGTCCGTCCGGGCGGGACATTTCCAGAGCAATGACACGTGATGGCAGACTGGCCTCCAGCAAACCTGTGATCAGGTCAAACAGCGGGGGAAACGCATTGGCCGGTTCCTCATGGTCATAACCCGGTATGGCGTCAAGATCATGGTCCAGTGAAAAAGTCAGCATACTGCCTGCCAGACGTGCAAGCTCCGCCCAAACCTGTTCAGGCGGACGGGAAGGAAAACGTTCGTATTCTGTCAACACTCTGGCGTGAGAATTCAGTGCATTCAGCAACCAGAAAAGGGAAACATCGGCGACAGCAAAATCGGCGAGCCTTTCGTTGCTCTCACGACGCATCGTCATCAGACGCTGGCGTCGGGACCGTAACTGACGATTGAGCAGCATCAGACGTTCGCGCAGGACTGAGCTTGCCCCAAATGACGCCACTGAAGGAATAAAAGACGGATCCTGTCGCCACGCATTTTGCCCATCCCGGATCAGTCTTGCTACCGAGCACACTTTCCAGGAATCATTGCTTTCATGGGCAAACCGGATAGTGAAATTAAACCGGGCAACTGCCACGGACTCTTCTTCAGAGCCAAAGGCATCCTGCAATGTTACCCACTCTTCCCGATAGCGAAGTGGCCTGTCTGCACTGACCCCCTCCTGTTCAACATTAACCACCCCTGGCTGCATATGGGGAAGTGCAATGACGACAGTTACCGCATCACGACCTGCCAGTTGGCTGGCATCTAACTCACGCGGCGCCGGAGGCAGATCGCTCGTTTGCGCATCAATAAGTGAGCCATCTTCCAGCCAGAGGCGTAACTGCGTAATCTGGATCAGACCGGACGATAGAAGATCGTCATTAAACTCAATCTTTTCCACACCCCAAGGGAATGGGGATGCCAGCGCTGATATACCAGCACTGCGAAAAGACTCCCATTCAGCCTGCTGCTGGAACTGTTGAGGGGACAGTAAAGCCCCCTCGTTCCACAGTGGACGATAAATTTTCATCCCTGCCCTCGCCTTACGATTTCGCTTTCGGCATCTGGGAAACCAGCGACAGGTTGACGTCCATCCCTTCCACCTGGAAGTGCGGAATCGCATACAATTTCACGCGGAAAAAGCCCGGGTTATCTTCAATATCTTCCACCACAACTTTTGCATCACGCAGTGGATGAGACGCCTGCAGTTCGTCACCCGGATCGGTCATTTCGGTTACCAGAGTGCGGACCCAGGTGTTCAGCTCCAGCTCCAGCAGTCGGCGATCCTTGGTGGTACCGATGTTCTCGCGCTGAATCAGCTTCAGGTAGTGGGCGATACGCGACAGCAGGAAGATGTACGGCAGACGCGCGTTGATGCGGCTGTTGGCGGTCGCATCAGCGGTGTCATACAGCGCCGGTTTTTGGGTGGAGTTCGCCGAGAAGAAGCAGGCGTAATCGCGGTTTTTGTAATAGGACAACGGAATAAAGCCCAGATTCGCGAATTCGAATTCACGCGTTTCAGGGATCATCACTTCACTCGGGATTTTTACCTGATTGCCGGTACCCAGGTCATACAGATGGATAGGCAGATCCTGAACCGCACCACCGGCCTGCGGGCCACGGATCTGTACACACCAGCCATTATTGATGAAGCTACGCACCATGTTGGACGCGAAGGCAAACGACGCATTCGTCCACAGGTATTTGTCGTGATCCGGACCTTTGACTTCTTCGACATAGTTGAAGCTGCGAACCGGAACGGTATCCGGGCCATACGGCAGGCGTCCCAGTACGCGGGGCATCACCAGACCAATGTAGCGAGCGTCGTCCGTATCGCGGAATGATTTCCACTTGATGTACTCGGCGCGATCAAAATAGTTGCCAATATCTTTAATCGCAGCGACGTCTTCCATTGACTCCTTGAGGAAGAATTTCGGGCCTGCTGAGCCGATAAACGGCATATGTGCAGCTGCGGATACTTTTGAGATGTTGCGCAGCAGAGCGACATCCTGCGCTGAAGCATCGAACTCATAAGCGGAAATCAGCGCCGCAATCGGCTCGCCGCCAGGGGTATCATATTCATCAATATAGGCGTGTTTATACAGGCCACTCTGGATGATTTCCGGGCTGTCTTCAAAGTCCTGGCGCAGCTCTTCTTTAGACATGCTCAGAAGCTCAATTTTCACGTTCTGGCGAAAATCCGTTTTATCAACCAGCGACTTCACGCCGCGCCACAGGCTCTCAACCGCCTGAAACTCTTCATGGTGCATAACGGCGTCGAGCTGGCGGCTTATCTGGTAATCGAGCTCAGCGATGTGATGATCGATCAGGCTTTTATCCAGTTTTTCGACTTTCGAGCCTGCCTTGGTCAGGCATTCCAGAAAGACCTGCATACCTGCTGTCAGACGCTCGTCAGCGGTCGCATCGGACATCGCCTGTGCATCTTGCCAGATGTCCAGCGCACTCAGCTCGGAGACAGGATTCAGATTGATTTTCTCAAACAGTGAGGCGTATACACCACCCACAGCAGGACGTTCCAGCACCACGCTTTCCCCGCCAGCAATATTATTTTGTACAGACATGAGCATTCCTTGATTAATCCGTTAAAACAGCATGATGGTTAAGGTTGTTTTGAAGCCAGTGCGGACAGTTCATTTCGCAACTCAGCACTAAGCGACTGGTCAACAACGATTTTTTCCAGCTCTTTTCGGAAAGTCTGGTTATCCAACAGGTTAGGGAAGTTGCGATTAAGTGGTCCGCAGCTCCCGATATGACGCCCCAAACCGTCCTTTATCGACGTCCTGTGGCTCAATTTTCCAATTTTCAGCCCAAAATCGTCTCTTCGTGGCTGATTTTGGCCCTG
>NZ_JBMKHT010000080.1:0-8714 GCF_049238165.1 Enterobacter cloacae complex sp. IR5422
CCAGAGCGCGGGCGGCAGGCTGCTGAGCGGCGGCAACCTGTGGCTGCAGAGCCGGGGGCTGGACCTTACCGGCCAGCTGGTGTCCCTGGGGGACTTAACGCTGCAGCTGACGAACGCGTTTACCAGCAGAACCGCCGTGGCGGCAGGCAGAACCCTCACCATCAACAGCGGCGGCGACATTGATAACCGCAGCGTGCTGCAGGGGCAGGCGGTCAACCTGAACGCGGGCGGGCAGCTCAGCAACAACGGACAAATCACCACCGGCGGCGGCGCGAGTACGCTTTCCGGCAGCAGCGTGGCGCTGAATGCCGCGGGTTCGTTGCAGGGCGGAGGTGACATCACCGTGGCCAGCCGGAGCAACATTACCGTGGACGGCTTCACCGGCACGCGCGGCTCGCTGACCCTGAGCGCGCCGGGCGCCATCGTCAACACCGCGCTGCTGTACGCGGCGAATAACCTGGCGCTGTTTGCCGACAGCATCACCAACCAGCGTGGCGACATCATGGCGGGGAACAGCCTGTGGATGCAGCGGGATGCGGCAGGGAATGCGAACAGCCAGGTGGTGAATACGTCGGGGAATATTGAGACGCAGGGTGGTGATATTACAATTAAAACTAATCGTTTTTTTAATCATTACGAAGTTTTTGATGTAAAAACAGAAAGCAGTAGTCCGACTAATTCAGGAGACTTAAATAAACAATTACCTTCCAATGCCCATTTTGGGGAGGACAGTAAAGGTCCTTACATTGAAGTTAAGATGCATATTGATCTTATACCCGATGAAGTTGTACTCAGTAACGGACCGGAAGAAAATGTAACTATACACACGCAAGGTACCGCAGGGAGACTTTCTGCAGGAAAAGATTTGAATATTTCCAGCAATGAGCTTGTTAATCAGGCAAGTAATATGCTGGCAACTGGCAATATCAATATTTCCGGAAATCAGTTAAATAATCAAAGTTACCAGTCTGGTAAAAGCTCCAGTGAAATTGTTTACCAATTATCCACTATGTCAGGCTCCGATGGTGATTTCCCTACGGTTGTTTACAGGCCTAAGAGTTCTTCAGGTTCTGTTCCTGATGGCCCTGTTTACCGCGCTGTTATACAAGCCGGCGGTAACGTTACCGCAAACTTCACCAGTAACATCAGCAACACTAATACCACCGCCAATGCAGGTGGCGTCAGCAACGTCATCTCCACGCCGTCGCTGAACACCCTCAGCAACCAGAGCGTCGGCAGCGGCGTACAAAAACAGGGGCTGAGCAATACCGGCACCGTGGCGGTGAACTCGCCGCAGTGGAACGATCAGCTCCAGGGTGCGCTGCAGCAGCTTAACGGCGGCGGCGCGCTGGAAAACGGCGGCGCGTCCGGCACGCCTCTCAGCAACATTGGCACCACGCAGAAAGGCAACGCGAACCTCGGCCAGCTGGGCGCACTGGCGAACGCCGGGGTCACCACCGCCGATCTCAGAACCGCTCAGGGCGGAGCCGTCGGGCATTATCAGGGCCAGCGCGTCGATACCAGCGCTTACCCGCTTCCGTCGGGCAACAACGGCTATTTTGTCTTCTCCGACAACCCGAAAAGCCCGTACCTGATCAGCATCAACCCGAAACTGAACGGTCTCGGACAGCTCGATCCCGCCCTGTTTGCCGACCTGAACGCAATGCTCGGGGTCAAACCGTCGTCCACGGCGCCGCAGGAGACGCGGCTGGCGTTTACCGACGAGAAGCAGTTCCTCGGCTCGTCCTACATGCTCGGCCGACTCAACCTGAACCCGGATTACGATTACCGCTTCCTCGGTGATGCGGCGTTCGATACCCGCTATGTCTCCAACGTGGTGCTCAACCAGACCGGTAACCGCTACCTGAACGGCATCGGCTCCGATCTGGATCAGATGCGCTATCTGATGGACAACGCGGCGGCGGCGCAGCAGTCGCTGGGCCTGCAGTTTGGCGTCTCGCTGACCGCCGATCAGATTGCCGCACTCGACCACAGCCTGCTGTGGTGGGAGAAAGCCACCGTCAACGGCGAAACCGTGATGGTACCGAAACTCTACCTGTCGCCGAAGGACGTCACCGTCAATAACGGCAGCGTAATCGCGGGCAACAACGTCACCCTGAAGGGCGGCGACATCACCAACAGCGGCAGCTCGCTGCTGGCGAAAAACAGCCTGACGCTCGACAGCCAGAACAGCATCAGCAATCTCAACAACGGCCTGATGAAAGCGGGCGGCGACCTGAACCTGAGCGCCATCGGCGATATCAATAACATCAGCTCCACCATCAGCGGCAAAACGGTCGCGCTGGAGAGCCTGGACGGCAGCATCAACAACCTGACCCAGGTTGAGCAGATTGATATCAACGCCGGAGGGAAGTACGGCAAGATCGGCCTGAAAGACACCCTGCTGGGCAGCACGGCGTCTATTACCGCGCAGGATGGCCTGTCGCTTGAGGCGGGGAAAAACATCACCGTTACCGGGGCGAACCTGGCCTCCGGCGGCGATATGCTGCTGAACGCGTGGGGCGATATTGCCGTCAACGCGAATCAGATCAACGACGCATTCAGCTCCAGCCGGGCGAAAACCAGCCGTTCGTCCGTCGCGTATCAGGGCAGTAACGTCACCGCGGGCGGCAACCTGCTGGTGAACGCCGGGCACAACCTTGACGTGACCGCCAGCGACGTGAAGGCGGGCGGCAGCGCGGGGCTGAGCGCGGGCAACGATCTCAATCTGAACGCGGCACAGATCAGCGAAAGCAGCCGTAAAGGGAAAAGCGAATCCCACAGCACCAGACTCGCTCGCACCACGATTTCCGCAGGCGATAACCTGGTGCTGAAGGCCGGGCAGGATATCAACGCGCAGGCCGCCGCGCTGGTGGCGGAGAAAAGCGTCGGGCTGCAGGCGGGTCGCGACGTGAATCTGGCGGCGGAAGAGACCACGCAGGGCGACAGCTATAAGTCAGGCCGTAAAAAAGTGATTAACGAGTCGGTTCGCCAGTCGGGAACCGACATCACTGCGGGTGGGAATGTGACTGTTGTCGCCGGACGTGATGTAACGGCGCAGGCAGCAGATGTCTATGCCAAAGGCGATACAGCCGTGGCCGCCGGGCGGGATATCACCCTTTCCACTGCGACGGAAAGTGACTATGCATACCGGGAGAAGAAAAAGACGTCCGGTGGATTCCTCAGCAAGAAAACCACTCACACCATCCACGAAGAAACGCATACGCGTGAGAAAGGTACGCAGCTTTCGGGCGAAAACGTTGCTCTCCGGGCTGGTAACAACCTGACGGTGCAGGGCTCGTCAGTTGCTGCTGAGCGCGATGTGGCCCTGAAGGCTGGAAATGATCTGACCGTGGAGGCAGCAACCAACACCGACACGTACTACGACATGAAGAAGACGAAGAAATCCGGCGTTTTCTCCAGCGGGTCGGGATTGGGTATCACCATCGGGTCGCAGTCTTCAAAAAGCACCCGGCAGGGGGCAAATACGACGCAGAGCGATGCCCGCAGCACGGTGGGCACTACTGGCGGTAATGTCATCATCAGCGCCGGAAATGACGTCCAGTTGAGTGCGGCAGATGTGGTTGCCGGAAGAGGGAAGGATGATTTCTCCCGCAAAACCGGCCATATCGATATCACTGGCGACAGCATCGCCATCCTTCCTGGACGGGATACGACCACTGAGTCCATGAAGCAGGAGTCCAAATCGTCTGGCGTCACGGTCAGTGTGAAAGCGCCATTTGAAGACACTGTGCGTAACGTGCGCGATATCGTTCGTGGTAAGGGCAACAGTGGCAACAGCACCGTCGATAAAGTGAAGGGGCTGGGGGCGGAAGGCGGTGCGCTCGCGCTTGACGGACCAGGGCAGATGATGGCCATTTCCGCAGGACGCACCCGGTCTTCCTCTGAGTCGCACTACGAGGGCGAGTTTAACAGCGGCAGTCATTTTGCCGCCGCAGGCAATATCCAGATGACTGCCACCGGTAAACAGGGAGGCAGCAACAGCGGCAATATCCTGATTGCCGGGAGCCAGGCTAAGGCCGGTGAAACGGTGATCCTCGATGCGAAACGCGACGTTGATATCACTACGTCCACAGACAGCGAGAAATACGGCAGTAGCACGAAAAATAGCGGCTGGAATCTTTCGAGCGCCCTGAGCGCCGGAAGTGCTGTTCGCGCCATCGCGGGTGGGGGGTCCCACGGCAATCAGCTCCTGCCGGGCGGGATGAGCAAGGCAGAGAGCAACAATAGCGGCAACCGGACTACACAAAACGCGTCGGTCATTCAGGGCTCAGATATTTACGTTAACAGTCGTGACGGCAGCGTGAATATCAGCGGCAGCCTGATGACCGCCACGGACGATCTTCTGCTGTCAGCCACAAATGGGGATATCTCAGTTTCTGCCGGACGCGATACATCGCGCAGTGAGAGCAGCGGCAGCAGCAAATTGCTGGGAACGCTGGGCGGCGATGGTTACAGCGCCACGGCAGGCTACCGTCATGAAAAAAACAGCAGTCGGGAAGATAGCAGCCTCGAAAACGGATTGCGCAGCCAGCTAAGCAGCAAAAACGGTAACCTTGTCGCGCAGGCCGGTAACGATCTCTCCCTGTCAGGTACGGATATCCGTGCCGGTAAATCGGTGTCACTCAGTGGCGAAAATGTCCTCATGGGGGTGAGCCGGGATACCCGCGACGGTGAAAACCACAGCAGCAGCGCCCAGTATGGTGTGACGGCATCTGCTGGCGGCTGGGCTGTTGAGGCTGCAAAAGCCGCTGAGACGGCTGCCCGCAGCGCAGAAAACGGCGATGATCCACGGCTGACCGCCATCAGAACAGGCCAGTCGGCGGCAACCGCGGCGCAGGGCGCTATGTCGGACTCGTCGCTCATCAAGGCTAAAGTGTCTTTAACGGCGGGGACGTCCTCTCAGGACAGTCGTTACCACAGTACCGACACGCAGGGCACCACCATTAATGCCGGCGAGAATGTCTCTGTTCGTGCCGGAAATGACATTGCCGGTATGGGGGTACAGATCGCGGGTAAACACGTGGCGCTGGATGCGGGGCGGGATATTCTGCTGTCTTCCTCCCAGAACACAACCCACTCTGAGAGTAAAAACAGAGGCAGCCAGTTCAGCGTCGGTGTCGGTGTGAGCCTGATTGGTGCGCAAAACGGCATCTCGGTGGAGCTGGGGGCGTCACAGCATAAGGGTAAGGAAAACAGCCAGTCGCAGCGCAATACGAACAGCGTTGTCCATGCTGATGAACAGCTTACGGTGAACAGCGGACGCGACACCACCCTGAAAGGTGCGGAGCTGGAAGGTAACCGTGTGGTGGTCAACACCGGGCGCGATCTCACCATCAGCAGCGTGCAGGATACAGCCAGTTATAACAGCAAGCAGTCTTCGTCAGGCGCGTCCCTCAGTCTGTGCATACCGCCACTGTGTTATGGTGCCTCTTCCGGTAGCGTCAGTGCATCGGGTGAGAATATCACCCAGAATGGTAAGAGCGTCGCTGAACAGAGCGGGATATTCGCAGGCAAGGGCGGCTTTGCCGTCACCACCGGAAATCATACCCAGCTTGACGGCGCGGTGATTGCATCCACGGCGTCTGCAGATAAAAATAGCCTCGACACGGGTACGCTGGGTTTCAGTAATATCCATAACGAGAGCCAGACCAGCGGCAACGGCTACACGGTGGCGCTTTCCGGCAGCGCGGGCGGCAGCGGAAACGGTGAAAACCGCAACCTGGCACCGGCCATCGGTACGGGCCAGGCAAAAGAGAGCCACACCGGCACGACCTCATCAGCGGTGAGTGGCGGTAGCATTGTCATTCGCAACCCGGCGGGACAGAAACAGGATATTGCTGACCTGAACCGTAATACGGCTGACGCCCACCACGGCGTGGACGTGAACGGTGATGTGCAGAAGGTCAGGGATAACCTGGCGGTCCAGAGCGAAGGCGCGGCGCTGGCCACCTCTGCGCTGGATGCTTACGGCAAGTATGCGGAGCAGAAAGCGCGGGAATCCAATGCGGCGCTGGGCGCGAAGCTGGCGTCAGAAGGAAAACTGCAGGGCGATACGCCGCAGGAGCAGGAAGCGTTCCTGAAGACGCAGCCCGGATATCAGAATACCGAGTACGGTCCGGGGAGTGCCTTCTGGACTAAGGGCAGCGCAGCTGCGGGATTACTGGCAGGTGCGCTTGGCGGTAACCTGAAGGCAGGTGCGGCAGCGGGGGCGGCCCCTCTGCTGGCGACCCTGGTCAAGGAGCAGAAAGATCCGACAGCCCGTGCCGCGCTGCACGGTATTGTGGCTGCGGCGCTGACGCAGCTGAGTGGCGGGAGCAGTGCGGATGGCCTGAAGGCTGGTGCCATAGGGGCCATTACGGCCTCGGCGATGACTGACCATCTGGTCAGCGCGCTGTATGGAGATAAAAAATCCAGTGACCTGACGGCAGAGGAGAAACGGCTGGTCAGTAGCCTCGTGAGTATCGCAGGTGGTCTGGCGGGCGCAGCAGTGACGGATGGTAGTGTCTCCATGGCGGCGACGGCGTCGGAAACGGCGAAGGTGGAGGTTGAGAATAACTCGCTGGGTGTCGTTATACAGGGCGGTAAACTGGCTGCACAGGGATGTCTGAAAATTTCTGCTTGCCGTGATCGCCTGGTTGCCAGTGGTCTGGGTGCTTTACTGGGCATTGGTGCATCCACATCAGCAATGGATACATTGTCACAAGATGAGCAGTTGCATCTGATCTATGTGGCCTCGCTCAATGATCCTTCCCAGCTCAGTCAGTTAAATGATGCTCAGAAAGCGGCCTATGAGTCCCTGACAGGTAAGACGATCACCAGTACTGGTGGTACGCAGGTCATCAACCCGGGACCATCAAACACTGGTGGAGACCAGACTGTAACTGGAAATGTGCCTTCAAATACAGGGAATAATAAGTCCTCGGGTCAGGGGGCAACCAATACAGGTAAGAATGATGGAAATCCGGATACTGGCGGCAATACTACGGTTACACCGATTCCAGAAGGGCCGAATAAGGATGATTTAGCTTATCTGGCCCTTAAGGGTAAAGAGGCTGAAGAAGCAGCTAAAAAATTAGGATTCGATACCAGAATCCCACCACAGAAAGCACCATTTAATTCTCATGGGCAGCCGGTTTATTCTGATGGTAAAAAATACATTACTCCCGATATTGATAGTCATAATGTTACAAATGGTTGGAAAATGTTTGATCGTAAAGGCAACAGAATAGGAACTTATGACAGTAACTTGAACAGGATTAAGGACTAACATATGTTTGGCATTTTCCCTGAGGATAAACCAGTGAATAATGAAGGTGAATGTTTCTTGCCATCATCGGTAATTATTGGTGGTTTTTCAGAGGTAATAAATATTCCACTATCTTACTGGAATATAGATAATTACAAAGTTAGCTGGCTAAACTCTCTTAAAGAGGGATTGACAAATAAAAAGCATGCTGCATTGGTTGTTTCAATGTATGAGCCTGATGATGCGAACTTTATATTTACTTGGGTTTTATATTTCTCGGGTAATGATGTTTTTGTTCAAAATAAAATTTTATTTTTGGATGAGTGTCCGGGATTCAATCCTGAAATGATAAATAAATTTACTGATTCGCGCAAAACACATAATGAAGATGGAGTTAAAATTTCAGAGTGGAACACTGATTTAGATAGTGTTATTAATTTTTATAAAACTCTAAAAAAATGGCATGAATCAAATCGTTGATACATGAATTTGAGGTATAGCGATATTATTCGATAATATATGAATTTATTTTGGCAGGATATTAAATGATATCAGTAGGTTACACCGTGTTATGTTCGTTGGGAGCTCTTCTGCGTGCTATTTATATGATAAATGCGTGGCAGACCTGAGCGTCACTGCGCGGCGGTAGCGTCTGTGGCTCCAAAATGCTTAACAGCGAAAAAAGCTTGGGCATAAAATACAACAGGGTCAATAAGCCACTAAAAGAAAAGGGATAAGACATTATCAGAGCAATGTGCGTCGGATCGAGTTGTTGTGGAGAATAACTCTCTGAGTGATGGGTTCGATTTGCCAAAAGGGATGATGTATAACTGCCAGTTGGTACAGTCCTATGCACAGTATGCAGAGGACAGCAATCTTTCGCCGGAGCAGGTTTAGTCTGGATTACAGGATATTGTGTGCGGTGATTTACCGGAGAGCGAAAACATTATCAAAGCGATCTGGGAAAACAGTCCGGGAACAGATGGTTTGTTAATAATCTCAGAGTCAGTGAAGGTATGGAAGATGTTAACGAGTATATTGAAAACCATTATCCTGATTTTGGCCCAATCGCCTATGAAGATCTTGTTGGACTGACGGAGCATGTTCAATTAATTTTCAAAAATGCTGGATATGATGCATAAATTTTCTTTATATGCTCTGTAATAACATTTTGATATGGAGCCTTAACCCGTTATGCGTAGGGATGGAAAGAAGGGGCAGGTAAATATTTAAGTCGGAATGCCTTAACAATAATTGCTAGCGCCACCAATCCTGGCATCTGCGCATTTCTTTATTTTGTAGACCCGGTAAGCGAATTGTATGACCGGATACATAGGTGACAGATCAGACCGGGAACATAGGTAACACTTTTAGTCTATCCGCACCACACTCTGGGTTTTTCGGTCGTAGTACGCAAGCGTTATTCCGTTGAAGATGATGGCCT